>JAOAIN010000149.1 GCA_026414685.1 Candidatus Goldiibacteriota bacterium | reverse complement strand
CCACCAATATCAGCTGTTGCAATTGCAAGATTTTTTATCTTTTTCTTTTTAAAATAACTTATAAAAACAGGTGCTGCAAGAAGATGATCAACCGGTATATCAAAAAATCCTTGAATCTGACCGGCATGTAAATCCATAGTTAAAATCCTATCAGCGCCTGCCTCTGTTAAAAGATTTGCAACAAGTTTTGCAGTTATTGGAACTCTTGGCTGATCTTTTCTATCCTGTCTTGCATAACCAAAAAAAGGAATAACAGCAGTTATTCTTTTTGCAGATGCCCTTCGTAAAGCATCTATAATTATTAAAAGTTCCATTAAATTATCATTTACCGGTGGACAGGTTGATTGTATTACAAAAACATCTTTGCCTCGGACATTGTCATTTATCTTTACTCTTATTTCACCTTCAGGAAATTTATCAACAAGAGCGTCTCCGAGTTTAACACCTATTTCCTTTGCAATCTTTTTTGCAAGATCTAAATTTGAATTTCCGGAAAAAAGAATCATTTTCTTTTTCTCCTTTTTATAACCCAGTTATTTTTATTTATCTGTCTCTGTCTTGCTATGGCTAAAGAATTTTTTGGGACATCATCGGTAATTACTGAACCAGCTCCTATTACAGCATTATCTCCTATCTTCACAGGAGCGATAAAAACAACATCGCTTCCAACATAAACATTTTTTCCAATAAAAGTTTTATTCTTCTTTTTACCATCATAATTTGCAGTAATTGTCCCTGCTCCAATATTTGTTCCACTTCCTATAGTAGCATCTCCTATATAACTCAAATGAGCAATATGAACATTATCTCCTATATTTGACTTTTTTATCTCAACAAAATTACCTATTTTACAATTTTTGCCTATGATTGTATTCGGCCTGATATGAGTAAAAGGTCCGATATTACAAAAAGGGCCTATTTTTGTAGGCCCCTTTATAACAGTAAAAGGCTCAATAACTGTATTTTTACCTATTATAACATTATCTTCAATAAATACTGTATTGAAATCCTTTATAGTTATACCATTTTTTGCAAGCTTTTCAAGGTTTTTTTTATTATTAATTGCCTCCACCTCTGCAAGCTGAATTCTATCATTTATTCCTTTTATTTCTGCTTCATCCATCATATGGGGTCTTAAAATACCACCTGTTTTTGCTATTATTTCAGCAATATCTGTTAAATAATACTCTTTTTTTATAACATTTTTTTTAATTTTAAATATATTTTCTGATAAAATTTTCTTTTTAAATAGATATAAACCACCATTTATTATATCTATTTTTTTCTCTGTTAAATTAGCATCTTTCTCTTCAATAATCTTTATAATATTGCCATCAATATCTGTTTTAACCCTGCCATATCCACTAGGATTTTTAACTTTTGAGACGGCTATTATACCATCACAATTCTGTTTTGTAAATATATTTATCATCTTTCTTAAAGTTTCAGGTTTTATCAATGGGACATCGCCATTTAATATTAAAATAACTGATTTTAAATCAACCCCAGTTTTAATAACAGTAGCAATTGCATGACCTGTGCCAAGTAATGGCTTCTGTCTAATAATCTTAATATTTTTTTTATAATTTTTTCTTATAAAATTACTAACTTCATTAAAACTATTACCACAAACTATTATAATATCATTTATACCTACTTTTAAAACAGAATCAATAACATATGATAGCATTTCTTTTCCGGATATTTTATGTAAAACCTTTGGTATGTTTGATTTCATTCTTTTGCCTTTTCCAGCTGCAAGAATTATTGCTGTGATTTTCATTGTCTCTCCTGTATTTAAATTATATTTACAATATAAATATTTGTTAAAAATGTAACAATATATCCAACGAACATTCTATGCTAACATCTTTAACGAACTTCTTTTATGTCACATTCATTTATCTTCCCACACCCTTTACATTGAGGCGGAATATTGGCTGGCAAACTTTTCTGTCCTTTGTCTTTCATTATGATACCGGCTGTATTTGTAATCATTCTTCTTATTTTATCTCCATTACATTTGGGACAGATTTTATATGCATCATCATTTATTGATTGCTGAATTTCAAATTCTCCGCAGTTATCACATTTATAAACATAAGTCGGCATGATATTCTCCTTTTTTATTTATGTTCATAATCTTTGCAATCCTTTGCATTTGGTCTCTGTGGATGTGGACAGGTATTGGGGTGATTAAACCTGCAGGTATCACATAAAAAACCATTATCAAGTTTTATTAAAATCTTTATTATATTATTTTTTATTTTTTTAAAAATTTCCATCTTTTTTATTTATTAAATATAAATATTATAATTATTATACACTACAAATAAAATTTTTAATTTAAAATTTTTATTTGATCCATAGTTTTTAGAATTATTTCAGGTCTTCCTTGATATTCTTTTAATCTTCCTTCAACTTTTACATTTTTACCAAGATAATATCTTTCAGGCTTATCTGGGAATTTTTTAAAATCAGAAGCAAAAATTACTAAAGTTAAATATTTTTTATAATCTTTATGAAAATTTAAAAAACAAACTTTTCCATTATTATATGATGATACTATCTCTCCCTCTGTTTCAACATATTCGCCTATATATCTGTTTGCTTCTTTCCAGTTTATTTTTTGTTTCTGTTTTGACTTAAAATCTATTTCTGACTTTGATGTCTGAATTTCTATTTTTGATGTAGATTTTATATTTTTTAATTCATCTATTATTAATCTTTTTGTTAAAAAAAGAATCAATATAATTGAAAATACGATTACTGCTGTT
>JAOAIN010000237.1 GCA_026414685.1 Candidatus Goldiibacteriota bacterium | reverse complement strand
TACAGAAACACAGACACAGGTAATAACTTTTACCGACACAATCACTCCTACTTTGTCTATAACTTTTACTCATACCATTTCAAATACAATAACATTTACCTGGTCAGATACTTTTACACGAACAATTACGGAAACTTACACCAACACTCCAAGTGCAACTCCCACTAAAACTAATACCGCAACCCATACAATCACATCAACAGTTACTTTCTCATTCACACGTACAATTACTATGACAGCAACAAATACTCCAACTTTTTCAGCCACCCCTACAATAACTATAACCTGGACACCATTTTATACTCCCACGATATGTTATGAAATTTTTAATATTGTAAAAGAAAAAATATATCCTAATCCAGTCAGAGTGGGAGAAAATATTTTTATTTTATATGATTTTATAAATTTTACAGATTTAGAAATAATAATATACACGCTTGATGGAAGAGTTGCCCTAAAAAAAGAAGAAAAAAATTTATATGGTTTTGGAAAAATAGTTCTTAATCTTAAAAACATTGCACCAGGTATTTACTTTTACCAGATAATCAAGACATCGGGTAACAAAACAGAAAAATATAAAATTCAAAAATTAATAATAAACTGATAAATTTTTTGTTATAATAGTAGTGATTGGCTGGAGGAAATAAATGATACTTGAATTTTACTGTGGTGTTTGTGGCAAAAAAGAAATACTTGAACTCAAAGATAAAAATAAAATATATTTAATAGGCAGAGACTTTGAAGGACTTGATATAAAATTGTGTCCAGATGAAAAATCCACTCTTTCACGTATTCAAGCTCATATAAAATGGGAAAAAAACGCATGGCGTATATTTGATGGGTTACCACCCGAGAATATTTTAAAACAAACAACGAAAATTCAAAAACCAAATTCTTTTGCAGGAACTTTTATTAAAAGAGGCGGTGAATTTAGATTACTACCATATGGAACTGGTGAAGAGATACGACCTGATGATAATATATACTTTGTTTTAACTGTGAAGGCCCCAAGAACTATAATGGAAAAATGGATAAAACAGGCAGGTATTGATGCTCAGGCAGCTTTTTATAAATATGACGGTTTTGCATTTCCAGAAGATGTGGAATATTATGAAGGTTTTAAATACAAGGTCCATGTTTTATCCGAACAAGAACAGGTATCAAAAACCAAAACAAGCAATATTTTTGTTCCATTAAATTTTTCAAAAATACTTGAACCAGGTAAAGAATATTATAACTCATGTCTTGGCATTGACATAAGGGGTTCAACTGAAGCTGATCTGGAAACCCAGCGGGATTGCTGGATACCCCAATTCAATTCTGTATTAAATAAATTGCTTTCAAATTACACGGATTATATACTCATTCTTTTAGGAGATGGTGCTTATATATGTTTTTTAGGAGATAGAGAAGAGCAAGACATCAATTTTCAATTTGCTTTAAAATTTTTAGCCGAGATGAAAAAAATAAATCTTGAAAATACCAAAAAAAAATTACCACAATGGTCTGTTAGAACAGCGGTAAATAATGGAAAAGATTTACTTGCCGAGGTGAATATAGCCGGACAAAAATCTTTAAATGTATATGGAAACACCATCACAACAACTGCACGTCTTATGTCTTTTGCAAAATCAGAAAAAGACGATATCATATGCAGCATCATTTTTCATCAAAATTTTGGTAATAAAAAATTTTATAAAACAAATTTTCTTCAAATGCCGCTAGACGTCATAGACAGCCACGGTGTAAGACATTTTTATTATGTATATAAGAAAATAAAAAACGTTTAAAATTATTTTAATATAGTATGTAATTGGTTCTAAAATAGTTTTTAATACTTATGATTAGAATTATTTTTGAACATATAATTATATTTTTCTTATTTCTCCAACAAACCCATCATCTTTAATATTTATAATCCCAACCGAATTACCATTTAACCCTTGCGTGCAGCTTCCTGGGTTAAACATAATAACATTATTATATTTTGAATTTTCTGATATATGAGAATGACCAAAAATTATTATATCTGGCTTATAAATCTGAAATTTTTTGTATAATCTATGTTTTAAACTGAAAGGGTCTCCATTACCATGAGATATACAGAAAACAAACCTTTCATTTATTTTTAAAATAAGTTCGGTAGGAAAAGTAATATCATCTGGATCCATATTACCTTTCACAGAATAAGTTGGAGCAATTTCATTTAACTCAATAATTATATCTTGCGTAATGATATCTCCACAATGAATTATTAAATCAGTATTTTTAAACATTTCAAATACTGATTTAGGAATCTCTTTGGCTCTAGTTGGGATATGGGAATCAGATAAAATCCCTATGGATCTAATATTATTTATTTCCTTCATCTGCATGTTTTTTCAGTTCATAAAGTATTTTCTCAAGATCTTCATTTGATAATTTACTCAATGCTTCTTCCAGTTCATTTTTAACACTTTGGGATTTTACAGGCCCAGGCTTGTCAAGTCCTGCAAGCGTTACATATTTTTTTTGCAAATCACCAAGGATTCTAAAAATAAGTTTTGACTCTCCTGGTGTAAGATTATTTTTTGTTTTCTCCTGAATAGCTTTTATCATATTAATTGTCTGACGCGCAAGTGGAAGATTGGTATTTTTCTTACCACCAACAAACCGCGGTATTTCACCTAAAGAAATTAAAGCATTCTGATTCAGCATTAAAATAAGATTTATAAAATCAATATTTTCTTCTTGATTCTTTTTGTTTTCCATTTAATCTCCATATTGAATTATTATAAAGTATAACAATAGATAAAATAAATGGCAAGAGTTATATATTTAAAATTTTAACACTTTTTAATAGTTGCGATTTTATTATAAATATTATATTATTATGTAAATTTAAAAGGTGAAAAATAAATGAAAAAAATTATTTTGCTTTTATTTTTTATAAATATTTTATATGTGAATATTCATTCTGATATAATAATTTTTAAAGATGGAAATACATTAAACGCAAAGGTTTTTGAAATAAAAGAAGACCAGATAGGTGTTCAAACAGAAACAGAAAAGTTTTATATACCTT
>JAOAIN010000225.1 GCA_026414685.1 Candidatus Goldiibacteriota bacterium | reverse complement strand
GTTCCCATAGGAGTTAAATTAGAAGAAGCAGAAGAAAAATTTGTTCCTTCCATTAGATTTGGACTTGGGTTGAAACTATTGGATAAACAATTAAAAATTGCAGTTGATGCTGAAAAATATTTTATTGAATCAAGTCCTGTTGTTTATGCTGGGCTTGAATATCAATTATTTAACATTTTATTTTTACGTGGTGGTTATAATACAATGGGTGATATAACATCGGGTATTGGTATTTCATATCAGGATGTTTTTTTTGATTATGGTTTAGGATTAAATGAACTTTCAATTTCGCATAAATTTGCTTTATCATATAGATTTGGTGGATATGAATTGAAATTAAAGGCTGAGCCAGAAGTATTCTCGCCAATAGGTGGTAATAAAAAGACATATATAAGAGTTTATGCAAAGACAAAATATGAAATATATAAATGGAAAGTAGAAATCACTGATTGGAAAGGTAATGTGGTTAAATCTTGGTTTGGTGCAGGTAACCCTGATGAGGTTTTAATCTGGGATGGATTGAAACCAGATGGAATGCCAATGGATGAGGCAGAATATAGGGCGGTTCTTACTGTTATTGATGAAAATGATGTTTCAAATTCATCGGAACCTATAAAGATAAAAATATCATCAACTGATAAATATAATATACCGATACTAGGGGAATGAAAGAAGATTTTCGTATGACGAATGTCGTTTGACGATTGAAAGGGAAAAAAAATATTTTTTAATATGTTTTGTATATTTTTCAAAATGGCAAGCGACAATCGGCAACCAACAAGGTATTTACTGATTTTTCCTTCTCTCTACTTCTACCTTTTTTGTTTCTTTTCTGCGGTCTTTTGAATATAGTATGAGTTTATCTCCGATTTGTTTGAAAATCTGCTTTGTGTTCGGATCAAAATAAAGATTTATACCTATTTGCTTCATACCAGCTTTTATTTTTTCTTGCTGCCTTTGCTCAATAGGCATAGGTATATTTTTTCTACGTCTATCATGTCTTACAAATACAAAACGCCCACCCATATTTTTTACAATGACTCTATCTTTTGTATCAAAATAAAGGTTATCCTGTAATTTTATGTATCTTCCTGGCATAAACACCTCCGAAATAAAATTTCAAATCTACAAATTTCAAATTTGAAATTTGAAATTTGAAATTTATTTGTTGCCCAATTTTATTTCCATTATTCTTGACTCAATTCTCTTTAAATCCGATTTACTAATAGATATGATTTTTAAACCTGCTTTGTATGACGAAGAACTTTTTACTGACTTTTCTATGTTTCTCACTTCTGCAAGAATTTTAATAGGATTTTTTACTTTTGGCAAGAATAAATCTATAATAATATGTTGACCTACTGATAACGGCTCTTCTGTTAATATTGAAAGACCACCTTTGCTTATATCTTCTGTCATTGCTTGAATTAATGAACTTGCTCCACCTTTTTGTGTAATTTTTTCTATTGTTGTGTCTTTGTAATCTTCAGAATTAAGAACGCTAGCCACAGAATCTTTTACTGGATAATATAAAACCTTTAATACATCAGGCACTCTTTCATATTGTCTTTTATAAAGCCATCCTTTTTGCATTTCCATGTTATTTATTTAATCGCAATTTAGTTTTTATGTATTCTTTTGGCTGAACAACACCCATTGAGATTACAATTTTTAATGCTTCTTCAACTGAAATTTTAAGTGGAATAACATTTTTTACAGGAACTAACATCAGGAAACCGGATGTGGGATTTGGAGCTGTGGGAACAAAAATCTGAATAACTTTTTCTTTTGATTTCATATTTGATTTTAATTCTTTGGAACTCGTTATAAATCCAATAACATATACTCCATAAAAAGGGAAATTAATTGCAACAACCTGTTTAAATGACTGGTTGTTATGCGAAAAAATTGTGTCACTTATTTGTTTTAGTCCACCAAAGATAGTGTTTACTATTGGAATTTTATGAAGTATTGATTCATATAAGGATATTATTTTTTTACCAATATAATTTGTGGCTATTAATCCTATAAACCATATCGCTACAAGTAAAGAAATAAGACCAAGTCCAGGTACATCTATACCAAGATATCCAGCAACAAAAGGACCTAAAATACTATCCAGTTTATCAAGTAAGAATATGATAATAACTATTGATACAACAAGCGGTAGTATAACAACAAGTCCTGCTATGAATTGAGAAGTTATTTTTGTGGTAATTTTCTGTATGAATTTTAATATGTTTTCTTTCATAATTTTAACCTGTATATTGTTTTTGTTTATAATTATACCTTAAAAAAATTAAAAAACAAGTTATTTTAAAGAGTTTTTAAGTTTTATTTGACAAAACAAAAAAATCAAAGTATACTTAATAATATAAGTGTTTATA
Source organism: Candidatus Goldiibacteriota bacterium (assembly GCA_026414685.1). Classification (GTDB taxonomy): domain Bacteria; phylum Oederibacteriota; class PGYV01; order PGYV01; family DSYL01; genus DSYL01. The sequence goes on along the minus strand of JAOAIN010000225.1, from coordinate 639 downwards.
TTATATTATAATAGAAAAGATTAAATAATATAATAAATTATTCTTATTTGTTGATTTTTTTGTTAAAAGCATTTCAAAATTAACAAAAAAATTAACATAAAGAAGGAGTTTTATGTTTTTATTTAACGGTGGCAATGATGAAAATTCTAATGTTAAAAAAATATTAGCAAAAATATTTATTTTTATTATTATTTTTCTTAATATAACTGGATTTGAAATTTTTTCAAAAACAAAAGAATCAAATAAAGTTAAAACTTCTTATAATGTACCTGCATATTATTTTACACCTACTCCAACAATTACTCCTGTTTCATATCCTCAATTATTTTATTTTAAAGCAAATATAAATCAAAATTTAAAATTTCCTGAATTGAATACATATTACATATTGTCAGGAAACAATGATAATAATTATAAATACTTGTATGTTTTGATTACTTCACCAGCAAGTGATGATATAACTTTTATTTCTTATATGTTTGAACTGGGCGAAAAGGCAGGAGAGTTTGAATATGTCGGAAGTAATACCAATAATGCAAGATATAATTTTGTCCGGAGATTGATAAAGTGAGAAAAATAATATTTGCGCTCAGTTTAATAGTTCTGAGTATAAATGTTTTTGCCAGAACTGTGTATAAC
>JAOAIN010000204.1 GCA_026414685.1 Candidatus Goldiibacteriota bacterium | reverse complement strand
TTTGGCAAGTCGGTACATAATTTTTGGTCTTGTAAATGCTTCGGAAAGAAAAATAACATCTGGAAATTCTTTTTTTACTTCTGCAATTACCCATTCCCAAAATGCAAATGGTTTTGTATGTGGATTATCTACTCTGAAAATACGTATACCTTTTTGTGCCCAGAATATGAAAATTGATTTTAATTCTTCCCATAATTCCTTCCAATTACTACATTCAAAATTAAAATGAACAATATCTTCATATTTTTTAGGCGGATTTTCAGCATATTGAATTGTTTTATCCGGTCTCCATTTAAACCACTCAGGATGCTCCTTTATGTAAGGATGATCAAGAGAACATTGAAAAGCAATATCAAGAGCAATTTCAATATCATATTCTCTTGCTTTTTTTATAAAACTATCAAAATCATCAAAATTTCCAAGTTCTGGATGTATTGATTTATGTCCGCCTTCTTTTGAACCTATTCCCCATGGACTACCTGGATCATCAGGTCCTGCAATAAGTGCATTATTTTTTCCCTTTCTTTTTGTAAGGCCTATTGGATGAATTGGCGGAAAATAAATAACATCAAAACCCATTTTTGCAATTTCGGGAATTATTTTTTCACAGTCCTTAAAAGTTCCATGTTTTTTTGTATAGCCATAACAGGAACGTGGGAACATCTCAAACCATGTTGAAAATTCTGCTTTTTGTCTATCTACATAAACTTTTAAAATTTTATCATATCCTGATATTTTTTCTTCAGCAGGATATTTTTGCATTATAAATAAAAGTTCCTTACTAAGAGCAATTTCAATGCTACTTCTATCATTTTTTTTAATTTTATTAATGTATTCATTTAACCGAAAAGCGTCATTTTTATCAGCTAATTTTACAGTACTTTCAATTAGTCCAACACCTATAAGCAAATCAACAGAAACATCCTGTTTATTATCTAATCTTTTTTTTAAATCCAATTGCCATGTCTTAAAATGATCTATCCAGGCTTTTACTGTATATAAATAATATCCCTGTTTTGTAACTATAAATTCTGACAACCATTCATCGTTGTAGAGCAAATTCATTTCTTTCTTTTGCCAATCATCGTCTTGCTCATGTTTAAAATACAGATAGCATGTCTTTTCATCATGCCCATCAGAAATAATGTGGGCTTTTATATTCACTTTACCGCCAATAACTCTTTTTATTGGAAATCTACCATTATCTATCTCGGGAAATACCTTTTCAATTATTACTCTCTTTTTACCTTCCATAATTATTTTTTATTCCTTTTTAAAATATAATCATAAAAATCTATTGTCTTTTTTGCAATTGACGTCCAGCTGAAATGTTCTTCCACTCTTTTTCTGGATTTAATTCCCATCTCTTTTACCTTATCTTTATTTCCAAGTAAACTATTAATAGCATCTGCAATATCTTTTGAAAATTTTTCCGGATCTTCTGGATCTGCTGTACCTTTGCTTTTAAAAGGAACTAGAAGCCCTGTCTCATTATGAACAACAACTTCTGGTATGCCGCCAACGTTTGTTGCCACAACAGGCGTTTCACATGCCATTGCTTCAAGATTAATAATACCAAATGGTTCATAAACAGATGGACATACAAATATTTCTGCACAGGAATAAAGCACTATGACTTCTTCTTTGGGAAGCATTTCAGGTATCCAGATTATTTTGTTTTTTGTTTTACTTTCTGCTTCTCTTACCTTTTCTTCCATTTCAATACCTATTTCCTTTGTATCAGGCGCTCCCGCACATAAAACTATCTGGATGCCTTCCTTTAAATACTTTATTGCATTTACCAGGTGTATTATTCCCTTCTGCCTCGTTATCCTTCCAACAAAAAGAATAAATGGAATTTTTTTATCAATTTTATATTTATCAAGAACCGCGTCATTAAAAGTTGGTTTATACTGATTTAAATCTATGCCATTATGGATAACCCTTATTTTCTCATAATCAACATTATATAAAGTATGGACATCATTTTTCATTGCTTCAGAAACTGCAACCACTCCATCTGCATTTTCATAAGCGGTTTTTTCAATCCAGGAACTACCATAATACGCACTACCTAATTGCTCCACTTTCCATGGTCTGTGTGGCTCAAGGGAATGCGTAGTTAAAACAAGCGGCACTTGATGCAACTGTTTTACAAGAACACCTGCAAAATGGCTATACCATGTATGACAATGAACTATGTCAATATCATTTACAGAGCCAGTTATTACAATGTCTTTTAAAATTGTATCCAAAAATTTTCTGTGCTTTTCATCTTTGACTGAATATTTAAATTCCGCATCTATACCTGTAACTTCTGGATTTTTATCCTGTTTTTGGTTGCCAAAACAATAAACCCTCACAACATGTTTACCATTGTCAAGTTTTGCCATTTCTCTAGTTAAATACTCCACATGTACACCTGCTCCACCATAAACATTTGGTGGGTATTCATTGGTTAAAATACCTATTTTCATTTAAAATTTCTCCTTGTTTAAATTGTTAAATGAATAGATTATAACCAAAGATTTTTAAATAGGCAATAAAGAAATTTTTCACCAAAAAACTCAAATGGAATAAATTAGGGGTGTTACATTGTTTTCGTAATAATTTGTTTGCTTACCTGTTTATCGTGGTTTTGCAAAAACCTTTATTTTACTTCATTACTAAATTTCTTTCATTTGTTCGGGATGAGAATTCGGGATTAGGAAAGAGTAGAAAATTCCTCGCGGAATTTTCTGGCTCCCCGGGCAGGACTCGAACCTGCGACTCTGTGGTTAACAGCCACATGCTCTGCCAACTGAGCTACCAGGGAACCAATTTTATTTCTCAGTTTGATAATTTTTAACACAAGCAAAATTAATTGTCAATTGTAAATTTTCACTTTAATAATGTTTAAAAAGAATGTTTTATAGAAATGTTTGGAAATGATGTTTTAGAAACATGTTCAATAAAAAAATTATAAGTCATTCTTATAAAACATCTTTATTAACACATTATAAATCATAAAAAAATATTAACCATTTGAAAAAAATCTGCTAAACTATATAAATAATATAAAACAGGACTTATTTATGGATAAAAAACCTAAAAAACTTTTGTATACAATATTATTTGGTGGCGAATTATTTCTTGTGTTTGTCGCAATCATAATTCTCACAATTAAAAAACAATCTTTTACTTCAATCTTCAATTTACACCAAGCTCCTAATATTTTTATCTTATTTTTAATAATAACTGTAGCCTCCACAATAGCAATATCTATATCTTTTTCCGTGATAAAATTGCATCTTTTCAAAGATATAAAAATAGTGATTGAAGAAATAATAAATTCTTTCAATCTCAATGTTTTTGATATCTTTATCATTTCATTACTTGCTGGTGTATGTGAAGAAATACTATTCCGGGGTGTAATACAACCAATGCTCGGAATATGGCTGACTTCTTTTATTTTTATACTTTTACATGGTTATTTTAACCCGTTAAATTGGCGTATGTCTGTTTTTGGAATTTTAATGTTTTGCTTAAGCATGATTATTGGATTAATATATATAAAATATGGACTTATTTCAGCAATAATTTTTCATATAGTTTATGACTTTATAGCCTTTTCATCATTTAAAAAATTTATAAGGAATTCTTATGCGGCTTGATATTGCACTTGTAAAAAATAATCTCGCACCAACAAGAAGTAAAGCCATAGAAATTATTAAATCCGGTAATGTTTTGGTAAATGAAAAAATTGTAACAAAACCAGGCATTAAAATAAAAAATAAAGATAAAATAAAAATAATTGACTCTGAATATTCGCCTTTAAAATTTGTAAGTAGAGCAGGATTAAAACTTTATCACGCTTTAAAAATTTTTAACATAGATATAAAAAACAAAATTTGCCTGGATGTCGGCGCTTCTACTGGCGGCTTTACAGATTGTTTATTAAAAAACGGTGCTAAATATGTTGTATGTGTTGATGTTGGCACAAACCAAATACATCCATCAATTGCTAAAAATCCTAAAGTAAAAGTATATGAGAATACAGATATAAGAAATTTTGTAACATTAGAAAAATTTGATTTTATATGTGTTGATGTCAGTTTCATTTCATTAACAAAAGTAATACCTTGTCTTACCATCTTTGCAAATGAAAATTGTGAGTTCGTATTACTTATAAAACCGCAGTTTGAATTGTTAAGACCTATTAAAAATTCTAAAGGTATTATTAAAAATAAAAAATATATTGATTCCGCCATCACCAGAGTAGTTTCATGTGCTCAAAAAAACAAATTACAATTAAAAGGTATTGATAAATCACCAATAAAAGGTAAAGATGGCAATATTGAGTTATTAGCGTATTTTATAAAAAAATAGATTATTTTTTACATTTTTATAAACTTTCTAAACGAAAATTTTCCAATAAACTTCTTTTTAATATTTTTTTCTATCAAATAAATCTCTTTTTGAATTTTTTATCCTATCAATAAATAATATCCCATCCAAATGATCAATCTCATGCTGGACAACAACTGCTTCAAATCCAGAAGTACTAAGTGTTTTTTCATCACCTTTAAGGTCAATATATTTGACTTTTATATTTTCTGATCTAGTAACATTTCCTGTAAAATCAGGAACACTCAAACACCCTTCTCTATTCATCACCATGCCATCGGTATTTATTATCTCTGGATTTATCATAACTAATAACCCGTGAATTTCACATGCCTTTTTATGCTTAGAAACATCTACAATGATTAATCTTTTCAAAAAACCAACCTGTGGTGCCGCAATACCCACACACCCTTTATTTGCATGCATTAAACTTTTTAATTTATCTGCAAATTCAATTAAATTTTCATCCAATTTTTTTATTTTATCAGCTTTTTCCCGCAATGCAGGGTCTGGGAAACGTCTTATAAATAATTTCATAAAATATCTTTTTCTATTTTATTTATATTCACAACAACACCTATTTTCTCTCCTACTTTTTTCAATTCTTTTTCAAATATTTTAATTTTGGTTTTTACAGAGAAATCAACTTCAAGTATCATATAATAAGCATGAGGTCTGACATTTTCAGACGATTTTGTTTCAAGCCCAATAATATTTCCATTGTGTCTTAGGATAATATCCGTTATTATATTCACTATGCCTGGTTTATCGGCTCCACTCAATGTTATAATATATACATTGTTTGATTTATATTCTTTCATCTCTTTTTCAGAAATCTCTTTTATATCAAGCGTCATATTATATTTATTCATAAAATCACATAACTTTTTTTGAAACTCTGTTTCATCTATCTTTTTATATAAAGTGAGAAGCATTATTATAGAAAAAGTTCTGCGTAACATAACCATGGATGAATCTTCAATATTAAAATTGAATTGTTTTAAAATCTCGGTTAAATTATATACTATACCTTTTCTGTCTATACCACCAGCAACAAGTAAATATCTCTTTTTCATAAAACACCCCGTAATAAAAAATTTATGATTTGTGATTTTAAAAATTATAAAATGCAAACCTAGACCATAAATCCAAAATTCTACATTTTTATTAAGTTCGTCTTAGTATTACAAATTTGGTAATTATCTTTTCATATCTACCTTCCTTATTTTGTACTTCAATGAGTATAATATAATAACCACCACTTACCTTTGCGCCACTATGAGTTCTTAAATCCCAGTCAAGATATCCATCTTCTATATTTCCGGTCAATCTGACTATTAATTCTCCTGCAATATTATATACTTTTGCTGTTATTTTGCCAACAGATAATGATTTCCAAGTTATATATATTTTCTGTTCTTTTTTAGGTGCAACAATACATGGATTTGGGAAAATTTTTAAATCATTAAGTATTTTTTCATTTTCTGCATTAAGTATTGTTACTTTTTTACTTGATACAATTGTAAACCCCTCATTTGTTCTTAATTCAACACTAACTTCATATGAACCTGTACTTACTAATTTACCCAAACTATTTCTTCCATCCCATTGAATCATCTTACCATCAGCATAATAAATATCAAGTTTACCATTATTATTCCCTATACAATATGTGTCTTCAACTTTTAAATTTATTGTATCAATATTTGTTCTTGGAATTTCTGTTCTATAGACATATTCTCCTGCAGAATTATATATGGATATTCTGATATATTCTTCTATTCTTATCAACTGAACTCCTTTAATAACAGCATTCATTGACCCATAAGGATCCTTTGTGGTGACCTTAACATAATATATTCCTGCCTCAATACTCTGTCCATTCTGGTTTTTTCCGTTCCATTCAAAATCTACATATCCTTCGTTCATATGTCCAAGAGAAACAGTATTTAAAACCCTTATTGTTAAATTGCCATCTCCAGGATTAAATACAGTTGATTCTTTACCATTTACCATCATCATAAAATCATTTGCTGGAAATAATATCATTGTGTCTTCTGTTACTGTATTAACTTTTTCACCTGCTGCATTATAAATTTCTAATACAAGCATATATGGATATATTATTGGTGTATCTGTCCATGTGGGAGTTGGCGTCCATGTTGGAGTCCATGTGGATGTTGGTGTAACTGTATAAGTGGGGGTCCATGTCCAAGTTGGTGTCACAGTTGGAGTAGCTGTATATGTCCAAGTTATAGTCCATGTAGGTGTATTAGTTGATGTTCCTGTTGGAGTTGCAGTCCATGTCGGTGTATTTGTATATGTAAATGTAGGTGTTGCTGTCCATGTTGGGGTTGGAGTTGCTGTAAAAGTAAAAGTAGGAGTATTGGTATGTGTAAGAGTAATAGTAAAAGTAGGTGTAAAAGTTTCTGTCCATGTAGGAGTAGAAGTCCATGTAGGTGATACTGTATTTGTAACAGTTGGAGTATTTGTTGGGGTATTTGTAGGAGTTACTGTTGAAGTTATCGTACTTGTTGCAGTATACGTTGGGGTTGCTGTGTAAGTAGACGTTATTGTTGGTGTAACTGTCTGTGTCACTGTTGGAGTTATCGTAGATGTAATTGTCGGTGAAACTGTTTCAGTTACGGTCTGAGTCGGTGTTGCGGTATCAGTTGATGTCCCCGTTTCTGTTACTGTTGGCGTTACTGTCGGGCTTGTTGTCGGTGTTATTGTTGGTGTTACTGTCGGTGTTACTGTTGCTGTCACTGTCTGCGTTATCGTTGGCGTCACTGTCGGTCTTGTTGTCGGTGTTATTGTTGGTGTTATTGTCCTTGTTACTGTTGGTGTCACTGTCGGCGTTACCGTTGGCGTTACTGTCGGGCTTGTTGTCGGTGTTATTGCTGTCTCTTATACACATCT
>JAOAIN010000174.1 GCA_026414685.1 Candidatus Goldiibacteriota bacterium | reverse complement strand
ATTCCATGTTATACTGCGTCATATAATTGAGTCCACTTTTTTCAGAATCTTTTGGAATTGAAATAGGTACAAAATCAGTTAAATCTGATGGCGTTATTACAATACCAGACGGATGTGTGGAATCCTGACGCAGAGCACCTTCTATTTTTATGGCATAATTGATTAATTCCTCATAAATTGGATTTTGATTGATAAATGTTACAAAACTTTCATCGTTTAACAAGTCTTTAAACGTAATTGTTATATCTGGTATTTTTTTGTTAATTGCGTCTACATCTCTCAATGGAATATCAAGAACTCTTGCAACATCCCTTATAGCTTGTTTTGCTTTCAATGTTTGAAAAGTAACAATCTGGGCGACTCTTTCTTTACCAAATTTATTTACAATAAATTCAATTATTTTGGGTCGCTCTTCATCAGAAAAATCAACATCTATATCAGGAGGTGTAACTCTGTCAGGATTTAAGAATCTTTCAAACAATAAATTGTGTTTTATTGGATCTATATTTGTAATTCCAAGAATATATGAGATTATTGAACCGGCTGCACTTCCACGTCCTGGTCCAACTGCAATATTGTTTTGCCGTGCAAAATTTATTATATCCCTAACAATTAAAAAATATCCCGCAAAACCAAGCCTTTTAATTGTCTGTAATTCATATTCAAATCTATCCTGTATTTCTTTTGTTATTGTTTTATATCTTTTGGGCAATTCTTCTCTTGCTATTTTTTCAAAATAATTATTATATTCTTCTGGTGTATTACTGCCACCTTCTATTTTATAATCTGGCATAAAAGTTTGACTATGAAGTTTTAATTCAAAATTACATTTATTAGCAATTTCAAAAGTTTGATTTATTGCTTGTTCATCTTCTGGAAACGCCTGTTTAATTTCTGCATAATTTTTGAAATAAAATTCTTTTGTTTTAAAATGTAATCTTTCTTGACTTTTTAATGTCTGACCTGTTTGAATACATAATAAAATATCATGAATTTTTGCATCTTCTTTTTTTATATAATGGACATCATTGGTGACCACAAGTGGTATTGATAATTCAGCCGAAAGAGATTTTAATCCGCGATTCATTATTATTTCATCTTCAAGACCATGATTTTGTAATTCAAGATAAAAATTTGACTCTCCGAATATTTTTAAATAATCTTCTGCAGAAAGTTTCGCACCTTCATAATCGTTATTAATTAATTTTCTTGGTATTTCTCCATGAATGCAAGAAGAAAGTGCAATTAGACCATTTGCATATTGTTTAAGAATTTCTTTATCAACGGTTGGTTTATAGTAAAATCCAACAGTTGATGCAAATGAAGCAATTTTAATAAGATTTTTATAACCAATTTCATTTTTTACAAGTAAAACAAGATGATTTTTTTCTCTGGTATTATTTTTTATGGAATCAACTAGATAAATTTCCATTCCAATAATAGGTTTTATTCCTGCTTTATACATTGCTTCATAGAATTCTATGACACCATGCATGTTGCCATGATCTGTTATTGCAAGAGCAGTCATACGATTTTTTTGAACAATTTCTATTAATTCATCAAACTTACACATTCCGTCTAGAAAGCTATATAGGGTATGTAAATGTAAATGGATAAATTTTTCCACCAGTTAAAACCTCATTTTTTTTTATTTTATCATAAAAGTATTTTTTTTAAAATCTTAATTGAAAAACAAGAGCCCTTTCTTTATTAATATAATCTTTAACTGAAAATAGATGATTCCATTTAATTGAAAAAATTTTTTTTATATTTTTCGCCATATTATCTCCTGCTTCTATTATTAAATATCCTTTTGGTTTTAAAAATTTTTCGCCTGACGTTGCAAGTTTAATATAAAAATCATAACCATCTTTTTCTGCAAGTAAAGCATTTTTAGGTTCAAATTTAACTTCTTTCTGTAATTTTTTAAATTTTTTATATGATATGTATGGTGGATTACATATTGCAATATCAAATTTTTGTTTATTTTTTAATATATATTTGAAAAAAGATTGATAAATTATTTGCGCTTTCAAATTATACAATCTTAAATTTTTTCTTGTGTTTTTTATGGCATTTTTATTTATATCAATGAATGTGACGTCCATGTTAGGTGTAGTTTCCAATGCAGCGGTTATTCCCAGACAGCCAGAACCACTACCTATATCAATACATTTGATTGGAGCATTAAATTTTATTTTTTTTAATGCTTCTATAAGTGTTTCTGAGTCAGATCTTGGTATAAAAACACCTCTGTAGATGTGAAATTTTCTTCCATAAAATATTTCATATCCAGTTAAATATTGTAATGGATAACCATTGACTCTTTTTCTTATTTTTTTTAGAAATTTTATAACTATCTTTTTATTAACATTATTTTTAAAATTTCTGTAAAGATAATCTCTTGATTTATTTATTATTGATAATAAAATTATTTCAGATTCTTTATATGATATTTTTTTATTTTTATTTTTTTTTGATAAAACACATGTGGCTTTGTTTAATAATTCATATATTTTCATCAATTTTATTTAATAATATTTTCAAGTAATTTTTTATTATGTTCTTCTGCTAACTTTGAAAGTAATTCATCTAACTCACCATCTAGAATATTATTTAAGTTATAAAGTGTTAATCCTATCCTATGATCTGTTACTCTGTTTTGTGGAAAATTGTAAGTTCTTATTTTTTCACTTCTATCGCCTGTTCCTATTTGAATACGTCTAACATTATCAATTTTTGCTTTTTCCTCCATTTCTAATTTATGTTTTACTCTTGCAGTCAATATTTTTAATGCTTTTTCTCTGTTTTTTATTTGTGAACGATCATCTTGACATCTGACTTCTATACCGGTTGGTAGATGTACTATTCTGACAGCTGACTCGGTTCTATTAACATGTTGTCCGCCTGCTCCTGATGCTCTGCATACTTCTATTTTTAAGTCTTCTGGTTTTAATTGAAAATCTATTTCCTCTTGCTCAGGTAAAACAGCAACAGTTGCTGCTGATGTATGAATTCTACCACTTGCTTCTGTTGTTGGGACCCGCTGAACTCTGTGGGTACCACTTTCAAATTTCATTATGCCATATGCATTTTGCCCTTGAACTATAAATATTATTTCTTTGAATCCACCGAGTTCTGTTGGGCTAGAATCAATAATATCTATTTTAAACCCTTTTTTCTCAGCATATTTTGAATACATCCTGTATAAATCACTTGCAAACAATGCTGCTTCTTCTCCTCCTGTTCCTGCGCGTATTTCAATAATTGCATTTTTTATATCATCAGGATTTTTAGGAAGCAGCAAATATTGCAATTCATTTATTATTATTTGAATTTTTTTATTATAATTTTTAATATCTTCTTCTGCTAATTTTTTTATTTCTGGATCTGATTCACTTTTTTCAATTTCTTCTGCATCTTTAAGAAGTTCTTTCAACTTTAAATATTCATTTAATTTTTCAACAATAGGTGTGTATTCGCCATGTTCTTTTACTTTTTTGTAATATAATTCTTTGTTATTTATTAAGTTCGGATCAGCTAGTTCAAGAGTTAATTTTTCATATTCCTCTTTAATTTTAAATGCTTTATCTATTATCATTTTTTTCGCCCATAATATTTTTTTTCAAGGTTAATTACTGTTTGTGCAGCTTTTATGGCAGTTAGAATTTGCATTTTATCTGGCTGCATTGTGGTAATTTTCTGAAAAGCAAGACCAGGAAAAATAAAAATTTTAATTAAAAAGTTATCTTTAAACTTGTCAGTTAATTTTAAAATTTCATATGAAACACCGGCTATTGGTATAATAAGAAGAATTTCTATAAGAATTCTATATAAAATATTGAATTTTGGCGGTAAAAATAGTGCGAAAAAAATTATACTTATTACAAAAGTTATAAAAATAAATGCCGTACCGCATCTTGGATGAATTGTTGGATATTTTTTAATATTTGAATAATTTAAATTTTTTGATTCTTCATATGCAAATATTGTTTTATGTTCTGCACCATGATACATGAAAATTCTTTTTATATCTTTAATAAAAGATATTATCCAAATATATAATAGAAAAATTAGTATTTTAAATATACTGATACCGAGATTAAAAAATATAGAATTCTGCCCTGCTGTTTTTATTTTAACTTCAATTAATCGCATAAGATAGTAAGGAATAACTATGAAAAGTAAAATTGCAAAAAGGATTGAAGCTATGAAAACAATAATATTTTCAAAGTTTTGATTGATATTTTTTTTTCTTGATGTTATATTTTCAAAAACATTTGCAGAATAGTCGAGCGCTTTATATCCAAGTATAAGCGATTCATATAATACCAGAAACCCACGTATAAAAGGCCATTTTAAAAATTTATATTTTTCTGATAATGAATTTACTTTTCCAGATTTATAAACTATTTTTTTATTTTTTTTACAGACAGCTATTGAATAAAAATGTGGTGAACGCATTAAAACACCCTCTATAACTGCCTGTCCGCCTATATTTATTTTTTCCGGTTTTTTATTTGATTTCATCTATATTTTTTAAATTATTCTGTGGTTTTATTCTTTTTTGATTTTAAAGCGCGTTTTTTAAATTTTTCTACTCTACCATCAGTGTCAACAAATTTTTGAACCCCGGAAAAAAATGGATGGCATACAGAACATATTTCTATTTTAATATCTCCTATGGTACTTCTAGTTTCAAAAGTATTACCGCAAGCACAGGTAACTATTGCCTTTTTATATTCGGGATGAATTTCAGGTTTCATAAAAATCTCCTTTCAAATTTTAAAAAGTTTATAATTAAAGAATATTTATTATATTAAGTTTGCATTGCTTCAAGGAATGCTTTGTTTGTTTTCCTTTTTGACATTTCTTCAAGTAGAAATTCTATTATTTCTACTGGCTTCATTTTAGATAAAAGTGCTTTTCTTAAAATCCATATTTTTTGTAAAACATCTTTATCTAGCAGCAATTCTTCTTTTCTTGTTCCAGATTTACTTATATCTATTGCCGGGAATAAACGTTTATCAGCAAGTTCACGTGAAAGTACTATTTCACTGTTACCTGTTCCTTTGAATTCTTCAAAAATAACTTCATCCATTTTACTGCCAGTTTCAATAAGCGCTGTTGCAATTATAGTTAGTGAACCACCTTCTTCTATTGCTCTTGCTGCTCCAAAAAATCTTTTTGGTTTTTGAAGTGCATTTGAATCAATACCACCTGTTAATACCTTACCGCTGCTTGGCGCAACAGCATTATATGCTCTTGCAAGACGTGTTATTGAATCAAGTAGAATAACAACATCTCTTTTATGTTCTACTAATCTTTTTGCTTTTTCAAGGACCATTTCAGCAACTTGAATATGCCGTGTTGGTGGCTCATCAAATGTTGAACTTACTACTTCTCCCTTTACGGTTCTTTCCATGTCAGTTACTTCTTCAGGCCTTTCATCTATTAAAAGTACAATAAGATAAATTTCAGGATGATTTTCTGATATGGAATTGGCTATTTTTTGAAGTAATACTGTTTTTCCAGTACGTGGTGGTGCTACAATTAATCCTCTTTGTCCTTTTCCTAGTGGAATTAAAAGATCCATAATTCTCATAGATGGATCTCTTTCCTTATTTTCTAATTTTATTTGTTCTTCAGGATAAAGAGGTGTTAAATTATCAAAGAATACTTTATCTTTTATTTTTTCTGGATCTTCACCATTCACTGTTTCAACTTTTAATAAAGCAAAATATTTTTCACCTTCCTTTGGGGGTCTTATTTGTCCTGAGATCATATCTCCTGTTCTCAAATCAAATTTTCTTATCTGGGAAGGTGAAACATATATATCATCCGGCCCGGGAAGATAATTATAATCTTGCGATCTTAAAAATCCAAACCCATCGGGTAGGATTTCTAAAACACCCTCTCCGAATATCAGACCGTTTTGTTTTGTTTGAGAAGCAAGTATTTTAAATATTAAATCCTGTTTTTTCATTGTTGAAATACTTTCAAGATTTAGTTCTTTTGCAATTTTTTGAAGTTCACTGAGTTTTTTTGATTTTAATTCTGCAATGTTCATAAAGTTAAAACACCTCCGGAAATATGATTTAAATGTATAAACAAGATATATCGTTATATCTTATTTTATAGGGAAACAAGATATATAGAAATTGCCTCCTGGTTTGTTAAGTTGCATATTATATAATATATTTTTATAATTTTGTCAATAGTTTTTTATTCAAACCTAAAAAAAATTTGACAATTAAAATGTTGTGTGTTATATATTTATAAAAATGCCGCTATCGTCTAACGGTTAGGACACGGGGTTCTCAGTCCTGTAATCGGGGTTCGATTCCCCGTAGCGGTGCCATTTATATTTCAAATTTTAATTTTACGTTTATTCATTTATTAATTGTTCAATAATTTGCTTATCTTCGTTTTTAAGTGTTAAAAATTCTACCCCGAATTGTGGTATGCCGTTAATTTCTTTTATCCATTTGATTTCAGCAAAAGTTATAATAGGGTTATCATTATCTTTTAAGGTAAATTCTATTCTTATGATATCATCAACATTTCCAATAATTTCACCTTCAATACGGACGCCACCCAAACTTATATCTTTTGTTTTTCCTTCATTTTTTTTGGACTCTATAATATTATCTTTGGGCATGAGTTTATATTTTATTGGAAAACTTTTTATAACTCTTTTAAATTTTCTTTTTTCTATATACAATTTCCCTTCTATCATTTATGCCCCACAATGCTGTTATTTTAGTGAACGGTAAATCTAAATTTTTTAATTTTAATTATTGTTTATGTTATTAATATACAATATTTTATATGTTTTGTAAAGATGCATAAAAAATGGTTAATTAATAATATTTGTAGAATAAGTGGTTGTCAGTGCACTGGTTGGAGTATTTGTGTTTTTCAAAGTGTTTGTGGAAATTTCTCCAGAATAAAACATTCTAAAAGCAATATCGGTTGATATACTCAGAGCAATGCCATTAGCCCAAATAAATATATGTTTATTATTCCATCTACTGTTTTTATCCCATGCACGGTATTCCGCCATTCATAAACTTAGATACCATCAGTTTCTATATTTAAGTAATAAATGGTTTTTGGGTTAATTTAATATTATAATTGTATTTTGATTAAAATTTTACTTAAAATTTTTGTGCTTGTGTTTTTATTGAATGTTATTTTCAAATTTTTCATATTTCCCAACAGAACTATTGTCTGATATAGAATTTACATTTAATGAATATATTAAAAAGGTATGAAAAGTAAAATTATAAATAAAAATTTTTTGATTTTTAAATCTAAAATTTTAAATGTTTTTAATTTATGTGCCTATATGTATAGGCTCCACTATTTTTTTAATTAAAACAATTGTTGATAATGAAGTTAAGTAACTTGTTTTAGGATTTTCAGGTGATGGTAAATTTTCAGTTATTGTCCTAAATCGTCCGAAATCCCCTTCTACGATTATTTCATGAATATTTGTTTTTATAAATGGATCTATTATTATTTTTACTTTTGTTTTTTCCGGCCCAATACCTGCTATACTTAAAGTCGCAGCTACATTTATATTTGCTGGAAAATCATCTACAGCTTCTTTTGCAGTCCCATCAAATACCACTGTTTCAACATTTATTTTATCCGGATCTATATTTTTCTGTTGCAAATATTTATTACCTTTAAAAGCTTCGGGAGGTTTTCTTGTTATTAAAGTGACTTGTTTTATTCCAAGATATTTTGCTGCATCCAAGCCATCAATTCCAACAACAGCGCCAGAAGGAATGTACATATTAATCATTTTGTTTTTTGCTTCTTCTATAAGATCTTGGCAATCAAGAACACCACCTGCACTTAAAAATATTATATCTCTGTAATATTTTATTGCTGTCTCAAATATATTGCGCACAGCATCTTTTGTAGCACATTCTATTGCAAGATCACAGTTTTTTATAACATCTTCTAATTGCATAAATTCAGGTTTTATGTTTTTTAATTTTTTTAACATTTGTTCATATTTTTGTTTTGAAATATCATAGCATCCAGAAATTTCAACATTTATATCACCCTTATCAACTGCTCGTGCTATTTCTGTTCCGATATTACCACAACCGATAATACCTATTTTTTTTATTTTGTTTTTAATATTTTCCATAGTTATCAACTTTTTATTTTATTTTTACCAATAATTTGTACAATTTTGGGTTTATAATTTTTTACCTCTTTTTCATCAATAAGTCCATAAGTAACAATAATTATTATATCTCCAATTTCTGCTAATCTTGCAGCAGCACCATTCAAACAGATATCTCCTGAATTTTTTTTGCCTTTTATAACATAAGTTTCAAATCTTGCTCCATTATTTATGTTATAAATATATGCTTTTTCTCCTTCTTGAATGCCAGCCTTTTCAAGTAAAGCAGAATCAATAGTAATGCTCCCTTCATAATTTATATTTTTATCAGTTATTACAGCTCTATGAATTTTTGATTTAAGAATTTCTATTAACATTAAAAACCTCCGGATATAAATCTTCAAATCTTAAGATCTTCGCATCTTTATAATTTAACCATAAAATTTTTATATCAGAGAAAATCTTAAATTAAAAAATAAAATATTTAATGGACATCTTTTGTTTCAACTATCGTATTATCAATTAATCTTGTATTGCCAACAAATATTGCTGCGGCAATTAAAACTTTACCAGATATACGCTCTTTTTTTAAAAGTGTTTCAGGATCAACAATTTCCACATAGTCAATTGTAGCATCAGTTTCTTTTATTTTTCTTTTTATTTCTTTTATTATCACCTGTGGATCTTTTTCTCCTAACTCTATCATTGATTCGCCTATTTGCAAAGCTTTTCTTAAAATTGGTGCAATATTTCTCTCATCAGGCGTAAGATATACATTTCTTGAACTCATAGCTAAACCATCTTTTTCACGTATAATCGGACATATTATGATATCAATTTTATAATTTAAATCTTTTATCATTTTTTTTAAAATAACTGCCTGCTGCATATCTTTCTGTCCCAAATATAATTTATCTGGCTTAACTATATTTAATAGTTTACATACAACAGTAGTAACTCCTTTAAAATGAGTTGGCCGACTTATACCGCATAGCACCTTTGGCATTTCATTTTCAAGTTGAACATAAGTTGCGTAATCCGGTGGATACATTTCATTTACATCAGGAATAAAAACACAGTTCACTTTTTTTATACTTCGTAGAAGTTTGGTATCTTTTTTAATATCTCTGGGATATTTATTAAAATCTTCACTTGGACCAAATTGTATAGGATTTACGAAAATACTGACAACAATTTTATTACAATCCTTAGCAGCTGCATGAATCAATGAAAGATGGCCATCATGCAATGCTCCCATTGTTGGAATAAAACCGATAATATTCTTTTTATTTCTTTTTATTTTATCAATGTAATCATGCATATCTGAAATACTATTAATTATTTTCAAATAAAAACCTCCAAATCAGAAATAATATTTTTTACTTGGATATTTTTTATTTTTTACATCTTTCATAAATTTTTTTATTGCATTTATTATTTTAATGGATATATTATCATATTTTTTGATAAATTTTGGTGTAAAATCAGGAAATGCACCTAGTAAATCATGTGTTACTAAAACTTGACCATCACACCATGGACCAGAACCAATACCAATAGTAGGAATTTTAATGCTTTTAGTTATTAAAGCAGCAGTTTTAGCCTTTACCTTTTCAAGAACTATTGAGAAAACACCTGCCTTTTCAAGTTCTAAAGCACTTTTCATCAATTTATCAACTTCTTCGGGAGTACTGCCTGCTACAGGATAGCCACCATATTTATGAACTGACTGAGGTTGAGTACCGATATGTCCCATAACAGGAATACCAATGTCTATGAGTGCCTTTATCTGGGGAATTATTTCAATACCACCTTCAAGCTTTACTGCTTTTGCAGATGTCTTTTTTAAAATTTTACCAGCATTCTTTTTTGCGGATAAGACAGAATCCTGATAAGACATGAATGGCATATCTGCAACAATAAAAGTATTTTTTGCGCCACGTTCCACTGCTTTAATATGATATATAATATCATCAACAGTAACAGGTAAAGTATTTTTATAGCCACAAAAAACCATTCCAAGAGAATCACCGACTAAAATTATATCAACGCCTGCTTTTTCTAAATAATAAGCCATTAGATAATCATAAGCTGTTAAAGCAATAATTTTTCTTTTATTTTTTAAATTTTTTATTTCATTGATTGTAAGCATTTTTATCCTCTACTAGGTGTAAAATAATGAACTCCACCTTTTACATTCAAAATAAAATTTTTTATAGAATCATATACTTTCTTATCATTTACAAAATCAATATCATCTGTATTAACTATTACAAGGGGGCTTGAATCATAATGACCAAAAAAATGATTATATGCCTGTGATAAATTAAAGATATAATCTTTTGAGATATTTTTTTCAAAATTTCTTCCACGTTTTTTTATCCTTTCCATTAATACATCAACCGATGCTTGTAAATATACCACAAGATCTGGTTTTATTAATTTTTTTTCATTTATGAGTATATTGTATATTTTTTCATAAATTGATAATTCATTTTCATCAAGTGTTATATATGCAAAAATTCTATCTTTCTCAATTAAATAGTCAGAAACAATTGTTTTTTGAAATAAATCTAGTTGTTTTAATGATTCAATCTGACTTACTCTGCTGAACAGAAAAAACAGCTGGGTTTGTAAAGCATATATTTTCATATCTTTATAAAACTTTTCTAAAAAAGGGTTATTATCAATTTCTTCCAAAATAAGTCGTGCTGATAAATCATGAGCTAGTATTTTTGCAAAAGACGTCTTGCCTACTCCTAAAACACCTTCAATGCATATATAATGGAAATTATTCATTAAAAACTCCTATTTTTATTACTTTTTCTTTTAATTTTAAACTTTTTATTATATTTTTAATATTCTTTTTTTCTACTGGATGATAAATATTTTTATTTATTTCATATAAAGGAATTAAAACAAAATTTCGTTTTATAATTTCAGGATGCGGTATTTTTAAATTTCTTTTATTTAATATTATATTATTATAAAACAGGATGTCAATATCTATAATTCGTGGTCCCCATTTCTTCCCTTTTTTGCGTCCTGATTTTTTTTCAATTTTTTTTATTAATTTTAATAGATTTTCTGGATTTAATTTGGTTTTTGCTTTAATACAAATATTATAAAAATATGGTTGATTTTTTACACCAACCGGTTCTGTCTTATAAACTGAAGAAATTTTTATTATATTAATATTATTTTTTTTTAAGAGTTTGATTGCGTTCCTAATATTATTTTTTTTATCACCGATATTAGAGCCAATTGAAAAATAAACAATGTTCATTTATTTTTTTAATTGTTTGAGTCGTTCAATAGCTGTTTTCATTATATCATCATCAACTGTTAATGAGATTCTGAAATATTTATCACCAGAAGGACCAAATCCTATGCCAGGGGTTAAAACCACATCACATTCATCCAGTACTTTTGTAGCAAATTGCATTGAAGTAAAACCTTTAGGAACTTCTGACCATATATATAATGTTGCTTTGGGTTCAATAACATTGTAATCCAAATTTTTTAATCCATTATAACACATTATAGCTCTTTTTTTATATAGCTGTCTTATTTCTTCTACTTCTTTATCACAATATTTAAGAGTATTTGCAGCTGCTTCCTGTATAGCAGAAACAGTTCCTGAGTCCATATTTTCTTTTACCGTTGCAAGACCATCTATTATTTTTTTACCACCAACTGCATAACCTACTCTCCATCCAGTCATGTTATATGTTTTTGAAAGTGAAAAAAATTCTATTACATTATCTCTGCCCTCCTTTATCTCGTGTATTGAAATTGGCGGTTTTTCAAAATATATATCACAGTATGGTGCATCTTGTGCGATTATGAAATTATATTTTTTTGCATACTTTATTGCTTCATTATAAAATTCATAAGTTGCAATAGCAGAAGTTGGATTATTAGGGTAATTAAACCACATTATTTTTGTTTTTTTGTATATATCCTCTGGTATTGATTTTAAATCTGGCAAAAAATTATTCTCTTTTAAAAGTGGCATAAAATAAGGTTTGCCACCGGCAAGTAATGTTCCAGATAGATATCCAGGATATCCAGGGTCTGGAATTAAAACAATATCACCTGGATTTACAAAAGCAAGTGGTAAATGTGTTATGCCATCTTTCGCTCCAATTAAAACGAGAATTTCATTTTCTTCAACTGTTACATTGAATCTTTTTTTCATCCATTCAATTATAGAATTGATAAAAATTTTAGAACCTCTACCAATAGGATATTGATGGTTTTCTGGTTTTACAGTTGCCTCTTTTATAAAATTTAGTATTTTTTTAGGTGTTGGTTTGTCTGGATCGCCTATTCCAAGATCTATTATTTTTCTGCCTTCTTTTATTGCCTGTTTTTTCTTTTTACTTAATTCAACAAATATATAAGGTGGTAATGATTTAACCCTATCTGAAAATTCCATTTTTTATCCTCCTTGTTTGTTATTCAACAAAATTGGTCAATCTTCCAATGCCATCTATTTCAACCTCTACTTTATCTCCTTTTTTCAGGGGACCAACACCTGCTGGTGTTCCTGTTGTAACTATGTCACCGCGATTTAATGTCATTATTTTTGAAATAAAGCTTATAAGTTTTTTTGTTTTAAAAATAAAATTAGACGTATTTGAATTTTGTTTTAATTCATCATTTAAAAAAAGTTTTATATTTACTTTATCGGGATTTATATCCTTTGTAAAATAAGGACCTATAGGTGCAAAAGTATCAAAACATTTTGCTCTGGTCCACTGTCCATCTTTTTTTTGCAGATCTCTGGCTGTTACATCATTTAAACAAGTATATCCAAGAATATTTGCATTGACAAGTTCTTCGTCAATATTTTTTATATTATTTTTGATAATAATAGCTAATTCTGCTTCATAATCAACTTGTTTGCTCATTTCAGGTAAAATAATTTTATCCATATGCCCGATAACTGTATTAGGGGTTTTTATAAATATAATTGGCTCATCAGGTAATTGCATATTTAATTCTTTAGCATGGTCTTTATAATTCAAACCAACTGCAACAATTTTAGAAGGTATAACAGGCGGTAATATTTGAACATCAGATGGATTAATTATTTTATCTGTAATTTTATATGATGTAAAAATATCACCTTCTATTTGAATAAAATTATTATCTTTATTCAATAAGCCGTAATATTCATTGCCATCTTTGGTTTTATATTTTACAAATTTAATCATTTCTTATCAATTTTATTAAATTTTTTAAATACCAAGTACTTCTTTCATACTGTATAAACCTGGTTTCTGATTTATAATAAAGCGAGCTGCTTTTATTGCTCCTGCTGCAAATGTTTCTCTGGAAAATGCAGTGTGTTTTATTTCTATTTTATCACCTGCTGAGGCCATTATAATAGTATGTTCACCAATTACTCCACCACCTCTTACAGCAAATATACCAATTTGATCCCTTGGTCTTTCATTATCCCTACCCTGCCTTGTATAAATAACATTTTTATTAAAATCCAATTTTTTCTCTTCCAAGATGACTTTTGCAAGAGTGATAGCAGTTCCTGATGGTGCATCCTTTTTCATTCTGTGATGTGATTCAACAATATCAATATCATAGTCATCTTTAATTATTTTTACTGCCTCTTTTAAAAGTTTCAACATAACATTAATTCCTATACTGTAATTTGATGATAAAACAATAGGAATTTCAAATGAAATATTTTTAATTTCGTTTAATTCATTATCTTTAAAGCCTGTTGTTCCAATCACAACAGGCTTTTTTGCAATTTTTAATATCTTAAGCGAATCTATCGTGGCTTGTGGTGTAGTAAAGTCAATAAAAACATCAATATTGTTGACATTATCCTTTAAATTATCAGTTATTTTACAACCATGAACTTCTGTTCCAATTGTTTTATGACCTTGCATTTCTGTAAGTAAGGTAATTTTAAAATCATTTTCTTTTGAGCATAAAGAAGCAATTGTAGAACCCATTTTTCCTGCTGCACCAGCAATACCTATTTTTATCATTATTATCCCTCCAGTTTTATTCCATATTTTATCATCTCTTCTTT
>JAOAIN010000158.1 GCA_026414685.1 Candidatus Goldiibacteriota bacterium | reverse complement strand
AGATGAAGAGAATATTGATTTTATTTTTATTGTTATTTAGTGTTTTTTTATACGGCGCTGATTTACGTAATTTTGAAATAATTATAGGAGGTGCTGATCCAGAAATAGCAGGTGCACCTATACCGGTTACTGTGCGTGCTTATGATACTGATGGAGTTATTAAAACTGATTATACTGGTATTGCAGGTTTTTCTGAAACTGGTAGTGGCCAAATAATAGTTGAAGAAACAGGAACAAACCTAACCCAGGCGTTTATAAATGGAATCTGGAAAGGTAAAATTAAAATTTTAAGGGCAGATTCGCCTATTACATTAATTTTATCAGATGCATCCGGTGCAACAGGAACAGTTACAAAAAATATTATCCCTGGAAGTTATTCCAAATTAAAAATGATTGTGGATGGTATGACTTTTGCCCCAGGGACTCTTAGCGGACATACAGGGAATCCAGCTTCACAAACAACTGGTGCGATGACACCTGTTTATGTTACAGTTTATGCATGTGATCAATATTATAATCTTATTTATACTAATTTGCCAACATCAGTATATTTATATACCATTCCAACATCATCAAATGTTCAACCAAATACACCTGTGAATTTTACAGTAGAAGGCAAACCATTTACAGTTTTTTCTGTTGCTGCTATTCCATCACCTGATAAATCAATGTCATATAATATCAATGTTAGGGATAATAATAATTATTCAATAACAGATGTATTGAGTGTATATTTTGCAAGTTTAACTGATTTTTATATCTGGGCAGATGCTCCATTAACAGTAGTGGCAGGACAGAATTTTACTGTTACAGTTAATGTTTCACATTTTCCACCCAGAAATACAAGTTATGTTGCAGGTTTTACAGATGCTGTTCAAATTTGTGCAATAGATACCAATGGTAATTCCACTACAATACCAGGATTATTACCATATCCTACTCCTATACAGAGTTGTGTAAATGGGCAATCATCTTTTGAAGTAAAATATACAAAAGCAGGCCAAATCAGAATAAAACCCAATAATGCTGGAAGTACGGTGTATTCAAATGAAAATGACCCTAACAGTTATTCATATATTATCAATGTTTTACCTGCTGCTCCTGACTCATTTACATTTGTGTCTGATAAAGAAAGAATAAAAACAGGTAAAACCGCAGTTTTGTCTGCGACTGTTTATGATGCATATTTAAATCCTGTTTCAAATACTGCGGTAAATTTTAGTATAATTGAAGGGCTCGGGACTTTAAATACAATAACAGCATATACAAATTCAATTGGTATCGCAGAGATAATTTTTACAGCTGCTGCGAGCAATACCATAACAACAGTTAGAGCAAC
Source organism: Candidatus Goldiibacteriota bacterium (assembly GCA_026414685.1). Taxonomy (GTDB): domain Bacteria; phylum Oederibacteriota; class PGYV01; order PGYV01; family DSYL01; genus DSYL01. The sequence continues at coordinate 9,781 of JAOAIN010000158.1, read as the reverse complement.
TGTGCCAGCAATTTCGCAGAGTAAGGAAGTAAAAATTGTTTCCCAGTTAACAGATAAATTTGAAATGTGGCCAAATCCATTTAACCCTAATAAAGGTCCTGTTAAAATAAATTTCCCACTTGAAAGCGCTTGTAAGGTTAAAGTTGAGATATTCACTGTTTTTGGTCAGAAACTATGGGCGCATGAGATAGATGGTATTCGTGGAGGCAATACAGTTTTGTGGGATGGTAAAGTTACAAATGGATTTTTAATTGGCTCAGGTTTATATGTTGTAAAAATATCATATAAAGACATAACCGGCTCACATACAATGACGAGGAAGATGGCAGTAATAAAATAAATACAACGCCGAATGCCAAATGTCAAATGCCGGATGAAAAAATAGTAATTTAAGGTAGTTAATTATAAATAAAGATATTAAGATCTCAAAATATAATTTTTTATCATTCTTGTAACTGATTAAATCAGTGATAAACTTCAGCAGAAATGCAATTTTTATTATTTTTGAACGTTGTTTATCATTGATTTATTCGCCCTTAATGCTGCTCTGCTTTTGTATCTTTTTGCAGTTCCTTTTTTCAAAATTCCGTTTTTAACCGCTTTATCAATAGCAGAATAAACAGAAGGCAGCATTTTTTTAGCTTCTTCTGGAGTTACTTTTCTTATTTTCTTTAACAGATTTCTTATTCTGGATATTACCTGTTTATTTCTAATTGTTCTTTTTTTAATTCTACGTACATCTTTTGCTGACGATTTTAATATTGGCATATTTGCCTCCGGTTTCAATGTATTTGAATAAAATAACCATATACCATTCACATTGCTTAAAGTATATGGTAGAAAAATTTTAATATATCTAAAAATGAAAGTCAAATGTTTTGTTAATATAAATTGTTCAGAAAATATGTTTGAAAAGTATATTTGGAAAATATGTTTTGGTAAGATGTTTTAATAATATTTGTAAACAGTTCGCAAGTAGTTTATAAATAGTTTTTAAATAGTAAAAACTATTTTGAACTATTTCTATGTCAATTTTTGAGCATCAATACAGAACAGCATCTTTAAACATTCTTACCAAAACTTTAAAATGAAACATGCTTTCAAAACATTTCTTCCAAACATCAGTATTAAACATTTTTATTGAACAAATGAATATTGCAAATAAATTTTTTTTATGTTAACATTTAAAAAATTTATTATGAGGTGTTATGTATGCAATTAAAACTTGGATTACCAAAGGGTAGTTTGCAGGAATCCACATTCAATATTTTTAAAAAAGCAGGTTTTATAATCAAAGCGGATAGCAGAAGTTATTATCCATCTGTAGATGATCCGGAATTGTGTATTGCACTTGTGCGCGCTCAGGAAATGGCACGTTATGTTGCAGAAGGTATTTTTGATGCTGGTTTGACAGGTGAGGACTGGGTGATAGAAAGCGGAGAAAAAGTAAAAATAGTTGATAAACTGATATATGGGAAACAGGGGTTAAGGCCCGTTAAATGGGTTTTGGCTGTTCCTGAAAATTCCAGCATAAAATCAGTAAAAGATTTACAGGGTAAAAGAATTGCAACAGAATTAGTGAACACTGTAAAAAATTATCTTAAGAAAAACAAAGTTAAAGCAAATGTTGAATTTTCATGGGGTGCAACAGAGGCAAAACCACCCCATCTTGCTGATGCTATTGTTGAACTGACGGAGACAGGTAGTTCTTTAAAGGCAAATAATCTTAAGATAATTGAAACAATTTTTGAATCAACTACCGTTATGATTGCAAATAACAAAAGCTGGAAAGATGAGTGGAAAAAGAGAAAAATAGAAAATTTATTACTACTTTTAAAAGGTGCTTTAAATGCAGAAGAAAAAGTCGGATTGAAGATGAACATTGCAAAGAAAAATCTTACAAAAATTCTTTCAATTTTGCCTGCTTTGAAAAAACCGACTGTTTCTTATCTTTTAAATACGGATGAAGAATGGATGGCGGTTGAAGTAATCATAGATGAGAAAAAAGTAAGAGAAATAGTTCCAAAATTAAAAGAAGCAGGTGCAGAAGGCATTGTTGAATATCCTTTAAACAAAGTTATTTATTAATATTTCAATTTCAAATAAATAAAGGTTTTCAATGATAAAAAAATTATTTTATTTTTATTTATTTTTTATATTGTTTGCAAATTCAATTTTTTGTGATTATGATGAGGCAGAATATTTTTATAAATCTATAACAGAAAGCCCTGAATATTCCATAGATATCAAGCAGATAAAAGATACATACAAAATGGAAGAATATAAACCAAATATTTTATTTGAAGATATTATAACAACTTCTGTTGAATCTGTAGCATTTGGTTATTTTCTTACATTAGCTGGGATTTATATTTATGAAGCGATAACCCAGGGTAATTTTAAACCTGCCATGAAAACGCTTGATGATTACAAACCTGTCTATTTTATTTCCATAGGTTCTTTTGCAGCATTCAATGTTTTTTTTAACACAATTTTTTATTATAAATACTAATTAATTATGGAGGAGAAGATATGAAGGCATCAAAAAGAATAATTCTAAATTTCAATAATATGATGAAAGAACGATTAGGTAAACAGGGGATTGATAGTAATGATATAAAAAGGTTAAACAAAAAAATAAAACTTGCAATAAAGAATATAAAACAAAAAAGAGAAGATGGACAACTTGGTTTTATGTATCTTCCTTATGATATTAAGACAAGGGATGAGGTTAAAAAAGTAGCTGAACTTGTCAGAGATAAATTTGAAAATTTTATTGTTTTAGGTATTGGTGGTTCTGCACTCGGCACTATTGCTTTGCGAAATGCACTTAAACATCCTTTTTATAATATGCTGCCTTCTGAAAAACGTAAAGCTCCAAGATTGTTTGTCATGGATAATGTTGATCCAGAAGTTGCAGTAGGACTATTTGATATAGTAGACCTAAAAAAATCAATTGTAAATATTATAACAAAATCAGGTGCAACTGCAGAAACCGTTGCTTTTATGAAGATTTTATGGAAAGGGTTGATTAAAAAAGTTGGGAAAAATAAATTGAAAGATCATATTATAATCACTACGGATAAAGAAAAAGGAGAACTTAGAAAAATAGCAAATACATATGGATTTGTATCTTTTACTGTCCCTGGAAATGTTGGTGGCAGGTTCTCTGTTTTATCTCCTGTTGGCATTTTGCCACTTGCAAGTATTGGTGTTAATATTGATGAACTCTTAAAAGGTGCAGCATATATGGATACTTTATGTTCTAATGATAATATATGGAAAAATCCAGCATATATGCGCGCGATTTTACATTATATATCAGATACTAAATTTGGAAGAAAAATAACTGTTATGATGCCATATTCCAATGCTTTAAAAGATATTGCTGACTGGTTTGCTCAATTGTGGGCAGAAAGTTTAGGGAAAAAATATTCAATAACAGGTGAAACTGTTCATGAAGGATTAACACCGGTTAAAGCACTTGGGGCAACAGACCAGCATTCCCAGGTGCAGCTATATATAGAAGGACCTTATGATAAAGTAATAACTTTTTTAAGAGTTGAAAAATTTAGAAATGATGTTTTAATGCCAAGAAATTTTGATGAATTTGATAGCATTAGTTATTTAAGTAATAAAAAAATGAGTCAGCTTTTAAATGCAGAACAACTTGCAACAGAAATGGCTCTTGCAAAAAACCAAAGACCAAGTATGACAATTACTTTACCTGAAATATCAGAATTTACACTCGGTCAATTGATTTATTTGCTTGAAGTAGAAACAGCATTCATCGGTGAATTATATAATATTAATGCCTTTGATCAGCCAGGAGTGGAACTTGGAAAAATCTTAACTTATGCTTTTATGGGTAGAAAAGGATATAAAGATAAAATCAAACAGATAAAATTATCCAAGGGAGTTAAAAAATATATAATTTGAGGTAAAAATGGCAATCATAAAACCTTTTAGTGCAATATTTTATAATAAAGACAAAGTTAATTTGAATAATATTATTATGCCACCTTATGATATTATCAGGGATATAGAACAATACTATGCGCGCGATCCATATAATATTATAAGGATAGACAAGGGGAGAGAAGAACCTGGAGATTGTGAAAATTGCAATAAATACACAAGAGCAAAGGAAATTATGGATAAATGGTTATCAGAAAAAATATTATTAAAAGAAGATAAACAATATTTATATGTATATGTCCAGGATTATATGTTGCCTGATGGTTCAAAAAGACAAATGATCGGTTTTTATGCGAGAATTAAACTTGAAGAATTTGAAAAAAGAATAATATTGCCGCATGAAAGAACACATTCAGGACCAAAGATAGATAGATTGGAATTGATGAGACAGACAAAGGCAAATACCAGTCCTATACTTACTTTTTTTTACGATTCAAAACAGGTTGTAAATTCTGTGTTGCTCAAAAATATAAATAAACAACCTTTTCTTGAAGCATCAATTGATAGAGATTTATATTGTAAATTATGGAAGGTTGAAAAAGAAAAAGACATTGAAATAATTATTGATTTTTTAAAAGACAAACAATTATTTATTGCAGATGGGCATCACAGATATGAAACAGCATTGAATTTCAGAAATGAAGTAAAACAGAAAATAGGAATAAAAGGAGAGACGGGTTATGATTATATAATGAGTGTTTTAATGGATATAGAGCATGCCGGCATCACGATATTGCCCACACACAGAATTTTTAAAAATTTCCCTGATTTTAGTATATATTCGGATAATATAAAAAAATTTTTTAATATATCAAAAGTGGATGAAAGAGAATTCAAATTTGAAATGGACAGGATTGATGAGAAAAAACTTGGGATAGCTAATAAAAGAGGTTTTTATATATTGAAATTAAAAGATGGAAATTATAGGGAACTTATAAAATCAGAACCTAAAATTAAAGAATATTATTTATTAAGTGTATGCATTCTCCATTTTCTTTTATTTCAGAAGATACTTCAGATACCAGAGGAAGAAATTTTTAAAAATATTGATTATACACAGAATTTTGATGAAGCAATAGAAAAAGTAAAGAAAAATGAAATGAAAATTGCTTTTTTTGTTCAGCCAACAACCACTGATGAAATAAAAATAATTTCATTGAATAATGAGGTTATGCCGCAAAAATCAACCTATTTTTTACCTAAATTAGTTACAGGCCTACTTATAAATCCACTTGATGAACATACAGGATAAAATGAATTTATTTGAAAAAGAAGAATTTAAAAAGAAAAGGGATAAAGAACCACTTGCATATAGAATGAGGCCGCAGACTCTTGAAGAATTCATGGGGCAGAAACATATTATTGGCGAAGGTAAATTTTTAAATCAGGCACTTAAAGAAGGTAAAATACCATCCATTATTTTTTGGGGACCACCAGGCTCTGGAAAAACAACGCTTGCCATGATTATTGCAAAATATATAAATGCTCAATTTATTTCTTTATCTGCTGTTGCAAGTGGTATTAAAGAAGTTAAGGAAGTAATAGAAAAGGCAAAATTGAATCAAGCTGCTGGAAAAAAGACCATACTTTTTATTGATGAGATTCATAGATTTAACAAAGCGCAGCAAGATGCATTTTTACCCTATGTTGAATCAGGTCTTATAATTTTAATTGGTGCAACCACAGAAAATCCATCATTTGAGGTTATTTCATCTTTACTTTCCAGAACAAAGGTTATAAAACTGGATCCATTGAGAAAAGAAGATATTGAAAATATAATAAGAAGAGCAATTACGGATAAGGAAAAGGGACTTGGTAATAAAAATATAAAGATAAATCAGGAAATAATTGATTTAATTGATAATTTTTCAAATGGAGATGCGCGTATTGCTTTGAATATCATTGAAATGATTGATATGATGAAAGGTGGCAATGATTATGAAATTACTTCAGAAGATGTTATAGCGGTTGTTCAGAAAAAGACTTTTTTATATGATAAATCAGGAGAAGAACATTATAATTTAATATCCGCTCTTCATAAAAGTTTACGTGACTCTGACCCTGATGCTGCTTTATATTGGTTTGCAAGAATGATTGTATCAGGAGAAGATCCGATGTATATAGCAAGGCGACTTATCAGATTTGCATCAGAAGATATAGGTAATGCAGATCCCTATGCTCTTACTTTGTCTATTTCAGCAATGGATGCATATGATTTTATAGGTTCACCAGAAGGTGAGCTTGCACTTGCCCAGGCAATTATTTATCTTGCGGTAGCACCCAAATCCAACGCAGTTTACACTGCCTACAGTGGGGCAATAAAAGATGCAGAGAATTTAAAAGATGAACCTGTGCCGCTTCATTTAAGAAACCCTGTAACTCCACTTATGGCTTCTTTTGGTTATGGAAAAGGTTATAAATATGCTCATGATTTTAAAGATAATATTGTCAAACAGGAACATATGCCTGAAAAATTAAAAGATAGGAAATATTATAATCCAACTGACAATGGTTTTGAAAAGCAAATAAAGGAGCGTCTATTAAAGTGGAAAAAAGAATTACAATCATCCTGATTTTGATTTTTTTTACGGTATATTCATTGGCAGAAAATGTTTCACCATCTGCTGACGAAGAAATGCTTGAGTTGAAATTAAAGGAAGTTCATTTCAGCATAACACCATCATTTAAACTTGTTGTTCCTGATGCAAGTGTTAAACTTGGATTGAAACAGAAAATAGGTGACACGCAGCTTGATGCTGAAACAGAATATAATTATCTTTATAATAAAATAAATTATAATATTCAATACAGCCTTGATTTTCTTTTGACTTATTATGTGAAATTTTATGATGCTATAAATTTTGAACAGATTTATTTCAAGGAAAAATATATTCAGCGTAACAAAGGAATTATTTTAGGTGTTCATACCCCAGCTTTATTTAATTATTTTCAGATTAGGGAAGAATTAAAATTTGATAATTATTATTTTGCAAAATTAAATAGTACTTCTTTTTTACCTGATACTGGTAATACAATATTTCTTGTAACTTGGTTTGAATTTTCTAACGCTTTTCTTCAAAAAAACGATTTGCAGATGATATATGCAGGAGTAAATTTTGTTAAATCAATTTCTTCGGATATTTCTTTTTATAATTATCTTTCAATGAATATTTTATTTGAAAACAATTTTAGATTTGATTCTTCTCTTATGCAATTTAAATATGAAGGTGGATTTTTACTTGAACGTTTTTCTTTGCCTTTATGGGAAGTTTATAGACTTGGAAGTTTTGATAAATTAATAGGATATAACTATGATGAATTTCAGGGTTTTTATAAAAATTTTTTCAGAATAAAATATGAATGGGCAATATTAGAAAAGTTAAATTGGGAATTATTTTGGTTTCTATTTAACAGAATAAATACCTTGATAATTTTTGATGTTGGTTGTGCAGGGAATGATAATGAAGTTATGGCAATAAATAATTATCATGTCGGAATCGGGCTGGGATTAAAATTTGAATTTTTATTCAGAAAAAGAACGCCTGTTTCTATCACTCTTGCAATAGGGCAGGCAATAAAGCAGGATAAATATCCGATTTTTTATTTTGTACATGAATTTTAAATACATTTCCAAATACTGATTGAAAATAAAAATTGTAGAAAATAATAAAATTTTGTTTCATATAATGAAAACTAATTATCTATATTGACAATTATTTATTTTATAATATAATTATATAAAATAATTTTACCGCAACTTTTTTTAGTTTTTATTGTCAAAAACTTAAAACGATTAAAACTGTAGGGAATAATAAGTATGAAGATAAAGCAATTAAAAGCAAAGATCAATTTAATATTTGTATTTATACTATTTATTACAATAACAATAAAAGCAGGACCACCAAGGATAGTGTCAGTATCAATGTCACCATCCCAGCCATCATACGGAGATTTGGTTAATATATATGTAACAGCATGTGTGCATAATTATACGAATTCATTTATAGCAATAGCATTTTCAAATACCAGTTCAAGAAGAGCGCCAGGGTCAGCAGGACAGGTATTTGTAGTATCAATAGCAGGGATGAATAGACCGAGTGTGAATCCAGCACCAACAGGAGGTGAGTTAGGATATACATTTGCAGCATCGGATGCATCTGTAAGTAACTGTTCAGATTGTTCAAATGATTCAAATGCACATTTGGTGACGCGACATTATTTAGTGCATGTGCCTGCTGCGACATATTTTTCAGGGTGTGGAGAGACAGGGACGCTATATTTGCATGTAGGTATGAAAGACAGTTATTTGGGAGCAGGGGACTGGGTAGGACTTTCGAGTTGTCAATCATCTTCATCAACAGGTTGGGCGCAACCAATACAGCAACCAAGATTTACAATATCAAAAAGCGTGGAAGGGACATTACAGACAGGGACGCAGGATTTATTGTTATACAGGATAGACTATACATATCAGAATGGGAATGGATTTAGGATAGTAGAAGATATACCAGCAGGATTTACGATAGTAAGTTATGGGCCACAGCAGATACCAGGAGGAGGTTCTGTTAACCCAGGCACATCAAGCATAACATGGAATTTTCCAAATATGTCAGGACAGCCAGGGAATAAGGAAGGGACAGTATGGGTGTTAGTGAGATGGAATGGAAGTGGAAGCGGGCCATTTACAAACACAGCAACAGGGAGTTGGGCAGGGTTAAATGCACAGACAAGTTCAGTAACGACGAGGGTAGGAGATGCAGCATTTCGTATAACCAAGGCACAGAGTTCAGAGTCATTATTGACAGGGAGTCAGATAACATACTATTTATCATATGAGGTAAATGGATATCAATTAAGAGCGTTTGAAGGATTTGATTCAATGAGTGGGACGTTTTCAGGGAGCACACCGCCACCAGGATGGAGGTTTTTACCGACATCAGGAGGAGCGACAGGGACGTGGACAATAGAGGATCCATGTAATATAGGGGACAGATATATAACTGGTAGGGCAGGTTCAGCACAATATCCTGGGCTATTATTAAATTCAGGGACGAGTGCGGATCAATTTTGTGATGGGATGATAGTGACGGATGCGATGATAAATGCAGGGACAGGATATGCAGGAGCAGATGGACAGATAATAATAAGGAGCAATGGGTATTCGGATACTAATGGGAGGTCATATGGTATAGTATTTTCAATAGATGCCAATCCATCGCCTGGATATTTTATGTTGCAGAGGTGCTCAGGGAGTGGGTGTAGTTATCCAGCAGGTGGAATGCCGGCAATGGGAGCGCCGGTGACGGGAGTGTGGTATAGGATAAGAATAGTAGTAACAAATGAAGCAAGTGGACAGAGGTTCCAGGCAAAGATATGGCCTAGGGGTTCAGCAGAGCCGACAGGATGGGATATAAATTATTTAGATACGACAGCGTATGATGCGGATTTTGATTGTAGGGGAGGCGGGACATACAATGACTGGAGGCCGGGAGTGAATGAGCAGGCAGGAGATGAGGCAGGAGATGTAAGGGATTCATATGATAATTTTGCGACATACAGGTCAAGGGTGGTAGATAATGGGTATGTATTAGATGAGATACCAACAGGAATAACATACGGTGGATGTAATGGATGTAGTAATACAGGTGCAGGATTATCATGGTCAATAGGGAGTGCAGGGTTTCAGTCCGGGTCATTCACATGGTGGGGGACAGTTACAGGATGTAGCACGATATCAAACCAGGCACGTATAAATGGTGGGAGCGATGTATTTTCAAACTGGGTATTTGTGGATGTATTATGC
>JAOAIN010000043.1 GCA_026414685.1 Candidatus Goldiibacteriota bacterium | reverse complement strand
TGTATTTGTGTTTGATGGTGTTATTGTCCGTGTGTGTGTATTTGTATATGTCTGAGTTGCTGTTGATGTTTGTGTATTTGTATTTGTCGGTGATGGTGAAACAGTATTTGTATATGTTAGTGTTACTGTCCGTGTGTTTGTATATGTTGATGTGGGTGTTACTGTATTTGTCCTTGTTACTGTTGGTGTCGCCGTCGGTGTGTTTGATGAGATTGTGTCTGTTAATGTCAATGTCAATGTTGGTGTCCGTGTCCTAGTATTTGTATATGTCTGTGTTAGTGTTTGTGTATATGATGATGTTGGTGTTTGACTTGGACTTGGCGTCATCGTATTTGTAAGTGTTGCTGTCCGTGATGGCGTGGGTGATGGTGATGGACTCGGTGTCATCGTATTTGTAAGTGTTGCTGTCCGTGATGGTGTAGGTGATGGCGATGGACTCGGCGTCATAGTATTTGTAAGTGTTGCTGTCCGTGATGGCGTGGGTGATGGCGATGGATTAGGTGTAAATGTATTTGTCAATGTTACTGTTCTTGATGGTGTCGGTGATGGTGAGGGACTTGGCGTCAGTGTCCTTGATGGTGATGGAGATAACGATGGACTCGGAGTTAAAGTTCTCGTACTTGTAAAAGTCGGCGAAGATTGCGGAGTTGGTGTCCTTGTAACTGTGCTTGTTGGAGACCAACATCTCATATTTAAAGTAACTGTAGATGAGCCCCTGTTGCTTCCACCATAATATATAGATGCAAAATTATTTCTCACCTGACAGTTTTCTACATTCATATCAAAATAATAATCCTGAACCCTGAACCAAACATTTATACAGGTATTACCTTCAAATCCATTTGGAAAATCAACAGTGACCTGCTGCCCAGAGTTAGAAAAATTGGGGCCATAAGCGGTTTGTTGATTATTTGCAGAATTCTGTCCATCATATCCGAATTCATTTGTGCTCCACTGGTCAAGAATATAAACACGTGAAGTAGTATAACCGCCTGTATTGCATATACGAAGAGTAAAAGTGATATTATCAGTTGTAATATCTGTTGTTTTACTTGCTGTCTTTGTTATAGAAAAGGTAGGCCCAGGCGGTGGATTCTGTGGTGTAAGCGTTACTCCCCATCGCATATATAAACAAGGATGTCCTGATGCACTACCATTTGAATCATAACTGTATGGTTGTAACCTCCTACCTGTGCTTGGGTCATAAAAAACTTTGCCCCATGTTGTTCCAGTTACAACAACAGCACTTGGCCATGATGAATGATTGGCATATGACGATGCATACCATGGATTTCCACTACCATCATTGGCTGGTGGGTTATTACAATCATAAACACTTGATATTCTTCCACCACCCTGATTGCTTGATACATATGCATGTTGACCATTATCATAAGTTACATCCATATACCATGAAGCCCATATTTCACCACCATTTGTATCTTGTACTTTAATTGCAATAACATTTGAGCCAGATGCATTTAAATAAGAAGCAGAAACACTTCTACATGTAATAGGACTTCCAGAATCCCAGTTTATATAATTATAACCCCCTATTAGATTTCCATTAACATAAACTGTAGCATAATCATCAAAATTGCCACATAAAGTCGCACCAGTAATATTGGCAGAATGAACTGAAACTGGAAAAAAGATAATAAAAAGAATTGCAATTAAATTCAATTTCATCTTTTTTTCATCCATACATCCGGCCCCTGCTTATAAATCGTTTTAATTACATTAATAATTATGTAATTTCCCTCACAATTATAATAATACTAATTTTTACCGTTTAAGTCAATATAATTTAGCAACTATTTTTCATATTGTGAAACCAAAAAAATTAAATTATGAGATTAAATTTAATTAAGGAATATTTAAAATAAAATTTCTGAAAAATATATTAATTTAATTTTAATTCTTAGTTGAGATTGATTAAAATCTATTTTTCAATGACTTTATCTATTATCTTTTTCAATTGTATTTCTGTTACAACACCTATTATCTGCTCAATTATATCGCCATTTTTAAAAATAATCAAAGTTGGTATACTTCTTATACCCATTTCTGATGCTATATTTGAATTAGAATCAATATCAACTTTTACAAATTTCATTTTTTGGCTATATTCTTTTTCTATTTTTTCTATTATCGGGGCAATCATTTTACATGGTCCACACCATGGTGCCCAAAAGTCAACCAACACAGGAATATTTGATTTTAAAACTTCTTTTTCAAAATCCTTTTCACTGATTTCAACAACTGACATAAATATCCTCCTTATTTTCTGTCAATAACAATTTTAGAAAAATCTGCAAATTTCATAAACTCGTTTTTCATCTCGCATAACATATTTAATCTGTTTTTTCTTTTAACTTCATCATCGGTATTAACAAGCACTTTATTAAAATAATTATCTATTTCAGGTTTAAAAGAAGCAATTATATTAAAAAGTGCATTAAAATTTTTATTTTTAATTTTATCCTCAATTTCTTTCTGATTTGATTTGAATTTGTTATACAGAATCCTCTCCTCTTCTGAATCAAAATATTCTGTTTTTACTCCTTCAGCAATATAATTTTCTGGAATTATATTATTAATTCTACTTATAGCGAACATTGTATCATTAAAATCTGGTTTTTTTCTGGCCTGCATTAATATACTTGCTTTTTTCATATTATCAGAAAATTGAAGTGGTGTTGATGCAATAACACTATTTATAATATCATAATCAATTGATTTATCCTTAAAATAATTTATCTGTCTCTGTATTAAAAAATCTATAATTTCATCTGGGGTAAATGTCTTTCCAAATTGCTCTTTATAAGCATTATTAACCATATCTATCAAATTTATAAGATTTAAATCAACTTCTTTTTCAGTAATCATATATATAATATTTAATGCCTGCCTTCTAACTGCATAAGGGTCCTTGGAGCCGGTTGGTTTGAATCCAGCAATAAAATATCCACATAAATTATCAATTTTATCAAATAAACTTATTAATATTCCTTCTATTGTTGATGGCAATTTATCCCCTACAAAATTTGGTAAATAATGTTCCATAACTGCACGCCATATTTTTTCATCATGTCCTTGCTCTTTAAGATATATTCCACCCATAAAACCACGAAGGCCTGCAAATTCTTTTTCCCCAATCATATTAGTCATTAAATCCGCCTTACATAAATACGCAATATTCAATAATGTATCTATGTCCTGATAGGAAAAAATATTTTTTACTTTACTACTATAAATTTTTAACCTTTCCATCTTTTGATGCATATTACCAAGATCGGCAATGAATACTGCTTCTTTTAACTTTTCAAGATTGTTCTCCAGGGGCTGTTTTAAATCTTCCCTGTAAAAAAAAGATGCATCATTTAATCTTGAAAATAAAACTTTTGAATGTTGTCTTACAATTTTATCATTATTTTTTGTTCCACCATCACGGATATTTATAAAATAATTTACAAAATCTCCATTTTTTTCAAGAACAGCAAAATATCTTTGATGCTCACGCATTGCTGTGATTATAACTTCTTTGGGTAAAGATAAATATTTTTTATCAAATTCTCCTATCATGGCTGAAACAATCTCAACAGAACCAGCAACCTTATCAAGCAGTTCTTCATCCTTTAAAAGATATAAATTTCTCTTTTTTAAAATTTTATCTATTGCTAACATTATTTGATCTTTTCTTTGATTCTGATCAACTATAATATTATTTTCATTCATAATTTTAAAATAATATTCCGGCGATTTTATTATAACTTCTTTATTACTTTGTTCATATTTATGAAGGTAAGTTCTGTTTGAAGAAACAACTTTACCATAATTGAATTTTATAATTTTATTATTAAATAAACATAAAATCCATCTTAAAGGTCTTGCAAAAGTAACTTTAGTCTCATCCCATCTCATTGATTTTGGAAATTTTAAATTTTTTATAATTACAGGTAAGCACAGCGCCAGTATTTTTTTGGTATCTTCTCCTTTTTGATGGATTTCAGCAAATAAATATTTCTGTCCGTTTTCTTCTTTTATTTCTATATTTTTTTCAACCAAATTATTTTTTGATAAAAAGGCCTTGCCTATATCTGTCAATTTTCCATCCTTATATGCCACATCATAACGCGGTCCCTTTTTTATATATTTAATATCTTTCTGTTTTTCATTTATTCCAGTTATCTGTAAAATAAATCGTCTTACAGTCCAGTAAACTTCTATATCTTTATAATCAATATTTTTTTCCTTAAGTAATTCAGTTACATCGGTTTTTAATTGCTGTGCTGCAGGACTTAAATAATCTGCAGGTAATTCTTCAAAACCTATTTCAAGTAAAAAAATATTTTTTTTTGTCTTTTTTTCAGTCATAAATTATTCTCCAGCACTGATATTTTTATTCAAAACTATTTTCATATAACCCTCAGCACACAATTTTGCTAAATCTCTTATTTTTTTAATATAAGAAGGTCTTTCAGAGATGGATATTGCTTTTCTTGCATCCAAAAGATTAAATATATGCGATATTTTTAAAACATAATCATAAGCTGGTATTGGCAATTGTTTTTCAACAAGAGAGTTTCCTTCTTTATAAAAATTATTAAAAACATTAAAAAGCATATTAATATCTGCATGTTCAAAATTATATTTAGAGAATTGTCTTTCATTTTCTAGAAAAATATCACCATAGGTTATGTTTTTATCCCATTTAATATCATAAACAGAATCAACGTTCTGAATAAACATAGCAATTCTTTCAAGTCCATAAGT
>JAOAIN010000122.1 GCA_026414685.1 Candidatus Goldiibacteriota bacterium | reverse complement strand
AGAGTAGTTTATGATATATCAAATAAACCACCAGCAACAATAGAATGGGAGTAAAAAAGATGATTTCTTTTGGTAGACATATTTGTAATGATTTTAATTTTGCTATAGAGAAAGAATGGCTTTTAACAAATAAAAAGGGTTCTTATTCCAGTTCTACCATAATTTCCACAAATATAAGAAAACATCATGGTTTGTTAGTTGCAAAGCTTGATGATATGGATAATAGGATGGTTGTATTTGCAAACTGTGATGAAGAAATCAACATAACCGGACATATTTATCACATATCAACACATTTATATAAAAATAATTCAATAAATCCAAATGGTTATAGATATTTGGAAAATTTTTATATAAAGGATGACACAGTCAATTTTATTTATCTCATAGATAATGTCAGGTTTAGAAAAAAAATTTTCCTTATGAAAGAATCAAACACTGTTGTGGTTAAATATGAACTTTTGACTCCTAACAGTCATTTGATATTATCAATAAAACCATTTATAGCATTCAGAGAAGCAGAAGTGTTACTTAAAGAAATACCTGGATTTTCTCCTTCATTGAAAATTGATAAAAATTCAAAGATTGAGATAATGGCATTTATGAATTTTCCCCCTGCTTATATTTATCTTTCAGATGGTGCTGAGATAGATAAAAATGGATACTGGTATAGAGATTTTTTCTATTTACGTGAATTTCAGGGCGGTTATGATGCACTTGAGGATTTATATAATATAGGGACAATAAAATTTGAAATAGATTATAATAATCCTAAAATGATTGTATATTCTACTGAAAATTTTTCAGATTTTGATATAAATGACCTTGAAAGAAAATTTCAGCAACAATTTTCAAAGATAAAAGAAAATTGTATTGAAATAGGTGCCTGTGTGAATAATGAAGATTACAGAACAAATATAAGACAGCTAGTTGAGACTGCAAATTCATTTGAAATAAGAGATAGAGAAGAAAATCCACTGATACTTGCAGGTTTTCAGTGGCATTTTTTTATATGGTTCAGAGATGCTTTTATATCTTTACCTGGTTTACTTTTAATTCCGAAAAAATATGAAACTGCTAAGAAATTTTTGAAGCATGCTCTCCAATTTGAAAAAAATGGAGTTATTCCTTTGAATATGACTGTTGAGAAAAGAGATATTAAATATGCTTCTGTTGATACCACTTTATGGTTTTTTTATGCTTTATATAAATATCTTCAATATACAGAAGATTATAAAATTGTATCACGAGATGGTGAGTTTTTTAATAGGTTAACTTTTATAATAAAAAAATATGCTGAGGGAACAGATTATAATATACATAAAGATGAAGATGACCTCCTTTATGCTGGACTACCAGGAATGGCTTTGACATGGATGGATACAATTGTGAATGGAGGCCCAATAACACCAAGAATTGGTAAGGCAGTTGAAATCAATGCGCTATGGTATAATGCTATTAAAATAATGCAACATATTTGTCAAAAAAATGGAGCCAAAGAAATGGCAAAAGAATACATGGAATTTGCAGAGCGAATTAAAAAAAGTTTCAATAATAAATTCTGGTTTGATGAGGGTGGTTATTTATATGACTGTATTGATGGAGATTTTAAAGATGAATCAATAAGACCAAACCAGATATTTGCTATAAGTTTACCATTTGATATTATTGATAATAACTCAAAGAGACAGAAAATAATAAATACGGTGATAAAAGATTTATACACATCTTTTGGTTTGAGAACATTATCATATATGTCAACATCATATAGACCAACTTATTCAGGAGATCCTGTTTCTCAAGGCAGAGCAATGCATCAGGGGACAGTGTGGGCTTGGTTGGTGGGACCTTTTATAACCGCTTATTTGAAAACTTATGGGAAAACAAATGAGACATTATCTTTCGTTGAAACAATATATGAGCCATTTTTTGAACATTTAAAAACAGCAGGGTTGGGTTCCATTTCTGAAATGTTTGATGGAAATTCTCCATACAATGCAAGGGGTAGAATTTCTCATGCCATGGCAGTTGCTGAAATAATAAGGTCTTATTTTGAGGATTATCTTTCAAATAATGAGAAAAAATGATATTCTTGTGATAATTTCAAGTCCAAGAAAAAACTCAAACTCAACTTTTGCCGCTCTTAAACTAGCAGAAAATATAAATAAAGAATATAATGTGATTGATATTAATAAATTTTTTTTAAAACCGTGTACTGGATGCTTTAAATGTACTAGGAAATTAAAATGTAATATCAGGGATGATTTTGATGAAATAATGATTCATATCAAAAATGCAAAAGTTATAATTGTTGCATCTCCAATTTACTTTACAGGAGTTCCAGGACAGTTAAAAATTTTTATTGATAGAAATCAGCAACAATGGGAAAAATATAAAAGGGGTTATTATAAAAAGTTAAAAAAAGTTGGATACATAATTCTTACATCAGGTTCTAATAATAAAAAATATTTCAAACCTGCAGAGAGTGAAATAAAAAGCTTTTTTGTAGTAAATGGAATAAGATGTAAAAAGATATTTAGATTTGGAAATATGGATATACCTGGTAAAATGAAAGAAAGAAAATATATAAAAGAATTAAAAATATTTTAGTCGGTACAATTATGTCAATCGTTGAATTAATAGATAAAAATATAGAAAAATATGTAAACTTTCTAACTTTTGAAAAAGGACTTGCTAATAATTCTATTATTGCATATAAAAATGATATAAAAATATTTCATGATTTTCTTATAAAAAATAAAATATCAATGGTTAAAGAAGATGAATTGATAGATTTTATTTTTTATATGAAAACAAATAAATATTCAGAGTTATCCATTGCAAGAGCGCTGGTTAGTATAAAAAATTTTTTTGTTTTTCTAATCAAAGAAAAAAAAATTAAGAATAATCCTTTTGAAAATTTTGATGCATTTAAAACACATAAAAAAATTCCAGAAGTGTTATCAATGGATGAGATTGAAAAACTTATAAATACACCAGATTTATCTACAAAAGAAGGAATACGTGACAGAGCAATACTTGAATTACTTTATTCAGCAGGTGTAAGGGTATCAGAATTGATAAATATGGAATTAACTGATATAAATCTGGATGAAAAAATAATTAGATGTTTTGGCAAAGGGTCAAAAGAGAGAGTGGTTCCTGTTGGTGATTATCTGATAGATGCTATATCCAATTATCTCAATATAAGA
The DNA here is from genome assembly GCA_026414685.1 of Candidatus Goldiibacteriota bacterium. Classification (GTDB taxonomy): domain Bacteria; phylum Oederibacteriota; class PGYV01; order PGYV01; family DSYL01; genus DSYL01. Next base: position 949 of record JAOAIN010000122.1, on the reverse strand, counting down.
AGTTCATTTACTGGCAAAGGTTTTAGTCAGTATTTATTTATAACAAGGCGTGGCACAAAATTTACAAGAATGGGAATATGGAAAATAATAAAAAAATATGCAAAATTAGCCAACCTTTCAAAGGATGTTTACCCACATATATTTAGACATAGTTTTGCCACACATCTTTTATCAGGCGGAGCGGATTTAAGAAGTGTCCAGGAAATGCTGGGACACTCAGATATTTCAACAACGCAGATTTATACCCATGTAGATAAATCACGATTAAAAAAGATTCATAAACAATTCCATCCCAGAGGTTAAAATTGGTAAAGTTTAATTTTTATTTTAAAGTTATATTGACTGTGTTAATTGTAGTTATCTTATTATTTATTGGTAATTTTTTGATAAAATTTGTAATAGAAAGGTCACAATGGAGGAGTTTTGAAGCAACAGTTATAGATGTGATAGATGGTGATACAATTGTCATTGATAAGGATAATCAAATAGTTCGGTTACTTGGCATTGATGCGCCTGAGACAAATCATCCTGATTATCCTGTACAGAAATTTGCAATTGAAGCAAAAAAGTATTTAAGGAAAAGAATAGAGTTTAAAAGAGTAAAGATTGTATATAATATCCAAGATACTTTTGATGCATATAACAGATTGCTTGCTTATGTTTATTTGAATAATAAACTTATCAACGCAGAGTTAATAAAGGGTGGATATGCATATGTTTATGAAAATAAAAAATGTTCAAAGACAAAAGAGTTTTTAATCCTTGAAAGTATTGCAAAAAAATTTAAGAAAGGGGTCTGGAAGGATAGATGACAAATGATTTTTATAAAAAAACAGCAGTAATCGTATTTTCAATTATATTGATTCTTTTTTTAACAAAAAGATTAATAATAGATGAATTAAAAAATATAAAATCTACATCAAAAATAGAAATTCAGACATCAAAGTCA
>JAOAIN010000230.1 GCA_026414685.1 Candidatus Goldiibacteriota bacterium | reverse complement strand
ATTTGCTTTTGGTAAAATACCTATAATTTTTCTTTTAACTGTTTTATTATCTTTTGTATTTTCCTTTTCTTCTACAAAAGTGGGTTTAATCATAAACTCTTTTATTTCATTTTTTCTTTTAATTTTTATATTTAAAATATCCTTTGATTTTTCAACCATATCTGTTACTTCATCCCAGTATGTAATTTTTTTTCCGTTTATCTCAAGTATTATATCATCTTTTTTGATGCCCGCTTCATATGCAGGATATCCTTTTTTTACATCATCAACCACAGGTAAAAAAGCAAGTGGAGAAATGCCTAAAAAAGGTCTTTTCTTTTTATCTTTTAAAATATCCTCTATTTCTTCAAGTTTTGGTTTTATATTAAATGTTAATTCTTTACCATTTCTTATGATATTTATAGTAAGTATTTCTCCTGTAAAATTAGTAACTAAATCTGTCACATCACTCCAGTAATTTACTTTTTTGCCGTTGATACTTATTATTTCATCACCTTTTTTTAAACCAGCTTCAAAAGCTGGATATCCTTTTTTTACTTCACCTATAACAGGTTTTAATGTTTCTGTGCCAATAATAAATACGAGCCACAAAAGTAAAAAAGCAAGAAATAGATTCTGGACAACTCCTGATGCAGCAACAATTATTTTTTTTGACGGATGTTGATTTAAAAAGGCATTTTTGTCATCGGGGTTAAGTTCTTCTGGATTTTCTCCTGCGAGTTTTACATATCCACCAAGAAATATTAAAATACTTATTAAATATTCGGTATCACCTTTTTTAAACGAAATGAGTTTTGGTCCCAATCCTATGGAAAATTTTTCAACTCTTATTCCAAGTATTTTAGCAGCAAGAAAATGCCCCAATTCATGAAAGAGAATTGTAAGTCCAAGTGCTATTATTATATAAATTGTTTCAAGCATGATACACTCCTTATAATATAATTATTGTTACTGTTTGTTTTTATGTTATTTATTTTAACAGCATTTTAATAATTTTATTTACTATTTATCCATATCAATTATTTTCTGCACAAATTCTCTTGTTGAACTATCAACATTTATTATATCTTTAATATCAGGATTTTCAATTGGCTTATGCGTTTTCATTGCCATATTTACATAATATGCAATTTCATGAAATTTAATTTTATTATTTAAAAAATTATAGACTGCGATTTCATTTGCCGCATTCATACATGCAGGCATTGTTCCACCTATTTTACCTGCTTTTACCGCAAGTGCAAAAGCAGGAAATTTTTTTAAATTAACACCATAAAAATCAAGATGTTTTATTTTTTTCATATCAAGATGCTTTATTTTTATATTATTTTTTTCTGGATATGATAGTGCTTGCATTATTGGCAATTTCATATCAGGATACGACATCTGTGCAAAAATAGAGCCATCAATAAATTCAACCATGCCATGGATAATTGATTGAGGATGTATTACAACTTCTATTTTATCATAAGGAATATCAAATAGATAATGTGCTTCAATTACTTCAAGACCTTTATTCATGAGTGTTGCTGAGTCAACTGTGATTTTAGGACCCATTTTCCATGTTGGATGTTTTAATGCTTGATTTACTGTTATTTTACGAATTTTTTTCAGTGAAAAATCTTTAAAAGGACCACCGGAAGCTGTTATGATAATTTTTTTTACTGAGTTTATGTTTTTATTATGTAAAATCTGAAATATTGCACTGTGTTCTGAATCCACAGGTATTAGCTGTGATTTATATTTTCTTTTTTCTTTATTAATGATATCACCCGCAATAACTAGAGATTCTTTATTTGCTAGTGCAATTTTTTTACCATTTTTTATTGCTGATAATAAAGGTAACAAACCTGATGCTCCAACCACGGCAATTAAAACGATATCCGCTTTTTTTAATGCTGCAAGTTTTATAAGTCCTTGTGATCCGTATAAAATTTTTGTTTTTCTAAAACTACTATTTTTTGGAACGTTTGTTTTACCTGAAATACAAATATATTCGGGGTTAAATTCAGTTACTTGTTTTTTGAGTGTTTTAATATCTTCATGCGTTGATAGACCAAGCACTTTGAATTTTTCTGGAAATTGAGAAATAATTGATAGAGCTGATTTGCCGATTGAGCCGGTAGAACCTAAAATTACTATTTTTTTCATATTAATAATATTATATAATAAAAAATTTGAGATAGAAGAATAAAACAGGTGCGTTGAAAAGAGAAGAATCAATTTTGTCAAGGATCCCGCCGTGTCCAGGAATGAGGTCAGAAGAATTTTTTACATTTGAAAATCTTTTCACAAGTGATGCAGAAATATCGCCAATCTGTCCAGTTATAGATAAAACAATTGATAGAATCACAAGATGCAGTAACTGATTGTGACCTAAAAGACCTTTTGGCAGAAATAGATAATGGATAATTATAGTAAAAAATAAAGCAGTAATTAAACCTCCAAGACATCCTTCTATTGTTTTACCAGGACTTATTGAAGGTATAAGTTTATGCTTACCTATAGAACTTCCAATAAAATATGCGCCAGCATCATATATATACGTTATGAATAAAAGGATAAAAATATAATAAGCACCATTTTCAAGTAATCTTAATTTAATCCCAAACAGACCAAGAAAGCCAATGTAAATAACAGGCATTATGGTTGAGATTATCTTCTGAAAATATATTATTTTTTTTGACACAACTACAAAAGTAAAAGATAAAATTAAAAATAAAGCAATGAATCCAAAAAAATAAATAGTGGGACTGTTAAGAATGACCATATAATATAAGATAAGAGCAAAAATATTTCCAGTAATTAAGAAAGGTTTTAACCCCCTTTTGTTTAACATCAAATAAATTTCATTTAAAGCTATTGTTAAGGCAATTATTGCAAGACCAATAAAAAAATAAGGATTTTTTAAAAAAATGATAACATATAAAAAAGGTAATATTATAAGAGCCATTATTATTCTTAATAACATTTATAGTCCTCCATAACGTCTTTCCCTTTTTTCGTATTCATGTATTGCTTTATATAGTTCTTTTTTTCTAAAATCAGGCCATAATACTTTACTTATATATAGTTCAGTATATGCAATTTGCCATAATAAAAAATTTGAAACTCTGATTTCTCCACTTGTTCTGATAAGTAGATCAGGATCCGGATATTTTGATGTATAAAGATTTTTTGATATTATTGATTCATCTATTTCAGATATTTTTAATTTCCCCTTTTTTACAAGTGATGATATTTTTTTTACAGTATTAGTTATTTCATTTCTGGCACCATAATTTAAAGCAAGGATCAAAGTCATTCTTTTACAGTTTTTTGTGATTTTTTTAAGCCTATTTATTTTTTTTTGTATTTTTTCAGGTAATTTTGAAATATCACCTATAGTATCAAATTTAATATTATTCTTTAATAATGTTTTTTCTTCTTTTTTAAGATAATCATTCAGAAGGTTCATTAGAAATTTTATCTCATTATCTGGCCTTTTCCAGTTTTCTGTAGAAAATGCAAACAGTGTTAAATATTTTACTCCAATCTCGGCACAAGCCTTAGTTATTTCTCTGACTGATTTTGCGCCTTCCCTGTGACCGAAAATTCTCGGTAGATTTCTTTTTTTAGCCCATCTACCGTTCCCATCCATTATTATGGCAATATGCACTGGAATTTTTTTAAATTTTTCCATTAAATATCCTGAAAAAATTATATAGTCATTAAATCCTGTTCTTTTAATTTTACCAGATTATCAATTTCAGCAATGTATTTATCTGTAATTTTTTGGATTCTTGCTTCTCCATGTTTTAAATCATCCTGTGATATTTCTTTATTTTTTTCTAATCCTTTTAATTTTTCATTTGCTTCTCTTCTTATATTTCTTATATTAATTTTTGCTTCTTCCCCCATTTTTTTTACCTTTTTTACCATTTCCTTTCTTGTTTCTTCTGTTAATTCCGGGAATTTAATTTTTAAAGAGTCGCCTGTATTTACCACACCGAGTCCTAAGTTTGCTGCAATAATTGCTTTTTCAATATCGGGTAAAATATTTTTATCCCAAGGTCTTATATCTATTGTTTTTGCCTCTATAACAGACATACTGGCAACTTGATTTATTGGCATTTTGCTTCCATAACATTCCACTTGGACAACACTTAAGACAGAGGTATTTGCTCTGCCGGTTCTGAATGTTGCAAGTTCATGCTGAAAAATTTCTAAGGATTTTTTCATTTTATTTTCCATTTCTTTTATTGTGTTTTCCATTTTACCCTCCTTATTAATAAATTAATGAATTATTGTGCCTATGTTTATTCCACATACCACTTTTTTTATATTTCCCTTTTCAGTCATATTGAAAATAATGAGTGGTATGTTATTTTCCATACATAATGAAATAGCTGTTGGATCAATTACACGGAGATTTTTATTCAAAACATCAATATATTTTAAATCAGTGAATTTTTTTGCATTTTTATCAATTTCAGGATCATCGCTATAAACTCCCGAGACTTTTGTTGCTTTTAGTAAAACTTCTGCTCCTATTTCCATAGCACGAAGAGCTGCTGCAGTATCAGTTGTAAAATATGGATTTCCAGTGCCACCCCCAAAAATTACAACACGTTTCTTTTCAAGATGTCTTGTTGCCCTTCTTTTTATAAATGGTTCTGCTAGTTCTTTCATCTCTATGGCTGATAATACGCGGGTCTGCACCCCCATCTGTTCAAGGATGTCTTGCAATGCAAGAGCATTTATAACAGTTGCAAGCATTCCCATATAATCTCCCACAACCCTGTCTATTTTAAAATTCTTTCCTCTTCCACCGCGGAATATATTACCACCGCCTATAACGATACCAATTTCCACACCCATCATTGCAACAGCTTTTATTTCTTCTGCTATACTATATACAGTGTCATAATCAATACCTGTCTTTTTTTCACCTGCAAATGCTTCGCCACTTAATTTGAGCATTATTCTTTTGTATTTTGGTTTAAGTACCATTTATCCCTCCGTTTTTTAAATTGCTTTTTATTTAAAATTTTTTGTTCGGAGTGTTACCTGCTATTATTAAAATAAAACATTTTAAAAAGTAAGTTATTATCTATTCGCCTACTACAAATCTTACAAATCTTTTGATAATAATATTTTCTCCAAGTTTTGCAATTTTTTCTTTTACAAGCGTATCAATGGTTTTACTTTCATCTTTAATGAAAGTTTGTTCCAATAGGCATACATCTTTATAAAATTTTTCTATTTTCCCTTCAACTATTTTTTCAATCACATTTTCTGGCTTGCCAGAATCCTTTAACTGTGTTTTGTAAATTTCCTTTTCTTTTTTAATAACTTCCTCAGGAATATCCTCTCTTTTAACATAGAGCGGTGCCATTGCAGCAACCTGCATTGCAATATCTTTTAGTAAATTCTCAAATTCATCTGTTCTTGCCACAAAGTCGGTTTCACAATTTATCTCAACCATAGAGCCTATTTTTCCATTTGTATGTATGTAGGAAAATATTCTTCCTTCTTTTGTTGCTCTGGAACTTTTTTTTGCAGCTGAAGTGATACCTTTTTCTCTTAAATAATCTATTGCCTTTTCAATATTACCCTGTGTTTCTATAAGAGCTTTTCTACAGTCCCCAAAACCTGCACCTGTTTTTTCTCTTAATTCTTTTATTGCATCCATAGAAACATTTGTCATTTTTTATCTCCTTTTTATCCGCTATAATTTTATATACGGAGTATTATTTTTGAATTATTTGTTTAATGTTTCATCAGTTATTTTTTTTGTCATTTTCAATTTTTTTCTTTCTTTTATCTCAATATCATCTAAAAACATTTTTTCATATTCAGAAGTATCTATATCCTGCAGTGATTCAATTTTTTCTTTTTCACCTATTATTTCTTCTTGTTTTTCTGTGATGGATTCAGGCATTGTGGCTTCCTGACTGATTATAACTTCTTTTTCTCTTTCCATAGCTATTTTTTCTTCAATTATTGAATCAGCTATAATTTTGCACATTAAACGGACAGCTCTAATTGCATCATCATTCCCAGGTATTATAACATCAATACCATCAGGGTCACAATTGGTATCAACAACACCTATGACCGGGATTCCAAGTTTATTTGCTTCTTTAACAGCATTTTCTTCGTGTTTCACATCTATTATAAATAAAGCACCTGGTAAATCTTCAATGTCTTTTAGACCTTCAAGATTTTCTTTTAATTTTTTTAATTCTTTCTGCATGTTCATTTTTTCTTTTATTGGATATTTATCAAGACCGCCTGTTGCTGCTTGCTCATCTAAATATTTCAATCTTTCAATTCTTTGTTTTATTGTAACAAAATTGGTAAGTGTCCCTCCTAACCAACGTGAAGCAACATAAGGCATGCCGCAACGGATAGCTTCTTCTTTTATTGCATCAGAAGCTTGCTTTTTAGTGCCCACAAATATTATCTTTTTCCCTTCGCGAATAATTGATTTTACAAATACAACAGCATCTCTGGTATATTTTAAGGTTTTTTGTAAATCAATGATGTAAATCCCATTTCTGGCAGTATAGATATAAGGTTTCATTTTGGGATTCCATCGTTTGGTTTGATGTCCGAAATGGACACCTGCTTCAAGAAGTGCTTTCATTGAAATCTGTGGCATAACTAAATCCTCCTTTGGTTTTTTA
>JAOAIN010000219.1 GCA_026414685.1 Candidatus Goldiibacteriota bacterium | reverse complement strand
AGAAAAACAGATAAAGGATTTGCTTTTTGCCTGGAAGGTTGTAAAATTTGTAAAATCAAATGCAATAGTTGTAGCCAAAGATGGTGTAGCAATAGGAATAGGTCCTGGTCAGACAAATAGAGTTGGAGCTGTTAATATTGCAATTAAAAATGCAGGTGAAAAAGCAAAAGATGCAGTATTAGCATCTGATGCTTTTTTCCCATTTAGAGATAACGTAGATGCTGCAGCTGCTGCTGGTATAAAAGCAATAATACAGCCAGGAGGTTCTTTAAGAGATGATGAGTCAATAAGAGCAGCAGATGAGCATGGTATTGCGATGGTGTTTACAGGTGTAAGACACTTTAAACATTAATAGGAGGTGTGATTTTGTTAAAAATTGATGAGCAGCTGAAAATTATAAAACGCGGTGTTGTAGATATTGTTACAGAAGAAGAATTAATAAATAAGTTAAAATCGGGTAAACCGCTACGTGTGAAACTCGGCATTGATCCGACTGCAACAGAGATACATTTAGGACATACTGTTGCATTAAATAAATTACGACAATTTCAGGATTTAGGGCATAAAGCAATACTTATAATAGGTGACTGGACTGCCATGGTTGGAGATCCAACAGGCAGAATGGAAGAGCGACCATATTTGGATAAAGCAACTGTTCTAAAAAATGTATCTAGTTACAAACAACAAGCGTTTAAAATTCTTGATAAGAATAATCTTGATATAGTATATAACAGTGAATGGTTTAATAAAATTTCTTTTGAGGAAGTTTTAAAACTGTGTTCAAAATTCACACTTGCTCAGATGTTAGAGCATGAGTCATTTGAAAAAAGATATAAAGAAGGTATTCCGTTAACACTTCTTGAAATGATGTATCCAATAATGCAAGGGTATGATTCAGTTGTAATAAGAGCTGATATTGAACTTGGTGGAACAGATCAAAAATTCAATGTAATTGCAGGTAGATTTCTGCAAAGGGAATATGGCATGGAACCGCAGGTAGGATTATTTACACCTATTTTAACCGGTCTTGATGGAAAAAATAAAATGTCAAAATCACTTAAAAATTATATAGGAATAAATGATAAACCAGAAGATATGTATGGCAAAGTGATGTCAATACCGGACGAACTCATCATTCAGTATTTTGAACTTTTAACTGATATAGATGTTGAAAAAATAAAAGATATAAAAAGAGAAATAAACAATGGGCAAAATCCTATGGAATTTAAAAAAATGCTTGCTTACAATATTGTTACAAAATATATAGGCAAGAAAGAAGCAGAATTTGCTAAAGAACATTTTCAAAAAACATTTTCAGAAAAAGAAATTCCTTATCATAATTATAAATACTCATGGGATTTTGAAACAGATGAAGTTACAATTGCTGATTTTTTAAAGAAGTTAAAAATTGTTGAATCAAATTCTGATGCAAGACGACTTGTAGAACAAGGTGGATTTTATATAAATGATAATAGGGTTGATGACTTTAAAAGAATTATAAAAAAATCAGAGATGCCATTTACTTTTAGAGCAGGAAAAAAGAATTTTGGTATATTTGAATGAATGATGATATAATTTATTGCCCAACTTGTGGCACAAAAACAATAAAAAAGATGGAAGGCAAAGTAAAACGTGATTTCTGTGGTGTTTGTAAAAAATTTCATTATAAAAATCCACCTGTGGCTGTTGCTGCAGTTTGTTTTTTAAATAATGGTATTGTTTTTATTAAAAGAAAATACAATCCATGTAAAGGTTTATGGACATTGCCAGGTGGGTTTGTTGAAGCCGGAGAAACAATAGAACAAGCTTTAAAAAGAGAGATAAAAGAAGAAACAGGGTTGAAAATTAAAAAAAATAAATTATTAAAAGTAATAACTGTTAAATCAAAAATTTGTAAATCTATTATACTTTTCGGATTTTTTGTTGAAGTTGCAAATAATAGATTGAAAGCTGGTGATGATGCCCAAAGCATAAAAATAATTAATGTTAATAAATTACCAAAAACTTTTACTGAACATAAAATTTTAATAAAAAAAGCATTAAAATTAAAAAAGGAAAAATAATGAGAATCATAGTTGATTTTCATATACATTCAAAGTATTCCAGAGCAACAAGTAAAGAGATGGATATTGTTAATATTGTTAAATGGGCAGATAAAAAAGGTATAGGAATAATAGGTAGTGGTGATTTTCAACATCCATCTTATTTTGGAGAGCTTAAAAATAAATTAGAACCAGCAGAGCCAGGCCTATTTAAATTAAAAAAAGGACAATCAAAAGCACGTGTTATATTATCAACGGAGATTGCTAATATTTATAAATATGGTGGTAAAGTTAGAAAAATTCATACACTTATTTTTATGCCAGACATATATGCTGCTGAAAAATTTTCAAAGTTATTAGCAGAAAAAGGCAACACAGATGCAGATGGAAGACCTATTCTGGGATTTTCTGTAGAAGAACTGGTGCGAATAACCCTTGATATCTGTCCTGATGCTATGATTGTTCCTGCACATGCTTGGACCCCCTGGTTTTCTGTTTTTGGTTCTAAATCTGGTTTTGATTCATTACAAGAATGTTTTGGTAAGTATACAAAATATATAAAAGCAATAGAGACAGGACTTTCGTCTGATCCTTCTTCAAATTGGCGTATTTCAGCACTTGATAGTGTTTCACTTATTTCAAATTCTGATGCTCATTCACCAAGAAAAATAGGCAGAGAAGCAAATGTATTTGATTGCGACATGGATTATTATGAAATAAAGAAAATTATAGAAACAAAAGATAAAAAAAGATTTCTATTTACTATAGAATTTTTCCCAGAAGAAGGTAAATACCATTATGACGGTCATAGATTGTGTGGTGTTTCATACCACCCCAGGGAAGCAATAGCACTTAAAAATAAATGTCCTGTATGTTTTAAAACCCTTACCCTTGGTGTTTTACACAGGATTGAAGAACTTGCAGATAGACCGTGGGATTATATGCCACCAGATGCAATACCGCAAAAACATTTGATACAATTGGAAGAAATTATAGCTGATGCATTAAACCTTGACCCCCAATCTAAAAAAGTTCAGTATGAATATGAAAAAATTTTATCAAAATGTGGGACAGAATTTGATGTTTTGCTTGATTTAAATGAAGAACAACTTCAAAAAAACATACCTGATAAAAGAATTGTAGAAGGTATAATGAAAATGAGAAGAGAAGAAGTGAATATAATCCCTGGCTTTGATGGAGAATATGGTAAAATAAGCATTTTCAGAAAAATAGAGAAAACAAAAGAAAAAAAAGATATACAGATGACAATGTTCGGTGAATGATATGAAAAAAATATTTAAAAATATTATTTTACTTTTTTTTATTTTATGGTGCGGTTTTGTAATAATTTTGAATGTTTATTTAACACCTTTTATTAAAAAATTAAATCCAGATATTAAGTATTTTTTCATATTTTCTTTTATTCCTGATAGGATTACATTTGTTAATTTTCAATATAAAAATTTTAAAGCTTTGCTACTTACCGCTGATGTGTATTTATTTGAATTGTTGAAAAAAGATTATGACAAATTTTTGAATGGTATATCAATTATATATGGAACATTAAAGTTTGTAAAAAATTCTAACAATGCAAATAATACAGAAAATGGTAACGAAATGAATTTTAAATTTCCTTTTTGTCAGAGTATATCTGTTATGAAAAGCAGGATAATATATGAAGACAGAGAACAGATGGTTATGCTTTTAATTGATAATATAAATGGCAAAAGTCAATATTTCAATAAAGGCAAAAAGGATATTGAGTATATGCTACTTGATTTATCTGGCAATTTGCAAAAAAGAAAGCAAGATAAAATAATGGTAAAAATGTATTTTTTCCCGTATTACAAAAATAGATTCAATATAAATATATTTGGAACTAATATAAGGGCAAAAAGTTTTGAACCGCTCTTTTCTAAATATAATTTAAAAATAGAAACAGGATCAATTGATTTTATTATCCGTATAGCTGGAGAAATGAGAAAGATATATTTAAATAATGCTATTCAGATAAAAAATTTAAAGATAAAAGAAGACATCGGTATAGATTTTAAGGCAATTTTAGGTGTTTCATACGAGCAGATTGGTAAATATCTTACTGATTCTAATGGAAATTTATATATAAACTTTGATTTTATGATTCCTGATTCACAACTTGCACAACTTCCAAATCTTTATGCAAAGACATTTACAAATATAATGGGTGACAGGATAAAAACAGGTGTGATTACTGCCCCAATAAGGCAGGTAACAGATCTTATTTGGAATTTGACAGGAGAAAATATTTTCAGGATATTCAAAATATTTGGAGGAAACTGATGGCAGGGGGCAGATTATTAATTTAATGATCTTCGCATCTTCAGATTTAGAGATTTTAATGAACATAGATAGAAAAAATTATCAATAAACATTTTAAGGAATGGAGGTTCTTTATGAAATACATAGACAAATATGTCTTAGAGAGTATTGCAGACGATTCATGGCGGATGTTTCGTATTATTTCTGAATTTGTTGATGGGTTTGAAGCGCTTGGACAGATAAAAAAAGCTGTATCAATTTTTGGTTCAGCGCGAACGCAAAGAAATGAAAAATATTATAATGCTGCAGAAAAGGTAGCATATATGCTTGCTAAAAAAGGATATGCAATTATCACTGGCGGTGGTGGTGGCATTATGGAAGCTGCCAATAAAGGTGCTGCAGAGGCAAAAGGTATATCAATAGGATTAAATATTGAATTACCGCATGAACAAAAACCAAATCCTTATGCCAATATACAGATGGGTTTTAGATATTTTTTTGCAAGGAAAGTTATGTTTGTCAAATATGCTTCTGCTTTTGTTGTATTTCCAGGTGGTTATGGAACAATGGATGAGTTTTTTGAAGCAATTACATTGATACAGACACATAAGATAAAACCATTTCCTATTGTTTTATATGGCTCTGAATACTGGAATGGTTTGATTGACTGGATAAAAAAAAGATTATTGCAAGATGATTTCATTTCTCCAGGAGATGAGAGATTATTTGATGTTGTTGATAGAGCAGAAGATGTGGTGAAGATAATATTGAAAAGATATAAACGCAGATGAAAAAAAAAGTGATATTTTTTGATTTAGGAGAAACACTTGTTTACAGGAATCCTTCTTTAGTAAATATTAGTTTTAGATTTTTAAAGAAGGAAGGATATAATATCCCTAAGAAATATTTAAGTGAAGTGTTGAATGCATGTGCTTTAAAAATGAGACCTATAGTTGAAAGTGGAAAAATTTCTGATTCAAAAAAATGGGAAATTTATATTTCAATGGTTTTTAAAAAGTTAAATATAAAAAATAAAAATCTCATGCTGAATTTAATGCAACATTTAAAAAAGGGCACCAGTTTTAGATTATTTTCTGATGTGAAAAAAAGTTTAATATATTTGAAAAAAAAGGGATTTAAGCTTGGAATTATTTCGAATGCATCTCCAGAAGCAGAAAATATTTTAAAAAGAACGGGTATTTATGATATTTTTGACAGTATAATAATTTCAGAAAAAGTTGGTTTTGAAAAACCAGATGTAAATATTTATAAAAAAGCATTGAAAACGATAAATGTATTACCAGAAGAAACAATATTCGTAGGGGATAATTTTATTGCGGATATAAAAGGAGCAATAAAAGCAAATATCACTCCTGTATGGCTTAGAAGAAAATCTAAAAACAATGAATTCTCATATGATGGTAATACAACTGCAAAAGTTTTTAAAATAAAAGATATTTCTGGATTAATAAAACTAATAAAAAAAGAGGGATGGAATTGATTTCAATCATAGTTCCAACTAAAGATATTAACCGAGAAAGACAAATTTTAAAAAATATAGGCGATGTAGGCGATGAAATCATAATAGTAGAAGGAAAAAATCCATCTATTCAGAGAAATGAGGGCATAAAAAAATCAAAAGGAGATATTCTTTATTTCTGTGATGATGATTCTATTTTATCGCCATATTGTTTTAAAAAAGCAAAAGAAATATTTTCAAAGGATAAAGATATAGGAGTAATCGGGGGGCCTAGTTTAACTCCTGAAACAGACACAGTAATACAGAAAACTTTCGGCGCGGTTTTATCAAGCTACTGGGGAACAGGCCCCAGTTCATCGCGCTATAAGGCCAAAGGAAAAATGAGACAGACAGATGAAAAGGAATTAATATTATGTAATATGTTTATTAAAAAAGAAGTATTTGAAAATTGCGGGTTATTCAGAGAGGATTTGTATCCAAATGAAGAAAATGAATTTTTAAACAGAGTTGAAATTTTGAAATATAAAATCATTTATTCTCCTGATATTTATGTCAAAAGATCAAATAGAAAAAATTTTTTCCAATTTATAAAGCAATGTTTTAATTATGGCAGAGGTAGGGCTGAGCAGATGTTGCTAGCTTTCAATTTCAAAGATATCATAAATACCATTCCTATTTTTTTTGTTATTTATTTTATATCAATAATTTTGTTACCACCTATCCCTATTAAATATATACCTTTTTTAATTTATTTATTTTTAAGCTTTTTATTTTCTATAAAGGCGGCAAAAGAAAATAACATTTTTTATGCTGCGCCGATTATTTTTATTAATTTTTTTCTTTTACATTTTTCATACGGAGTTGGTATGTTATACGGTTTTATTAAATTTTTCATCAAGAAGAAAGAAATAAATAAAAAAATAAATATAAAAATAATTAAAAGATGAAAATATTGATTTTATCATCACAGGCAAAAAATACAGGTTCTACCTTAC
>JAOAIN010000154.1 GCA_026414685.1 Candidatus Goldiibacteriota bacterium | reverse complement strand
TTTAAAATTTATCTTTTATTATAAATCTTTTTGTGTTAAAATAACGTTTAAATAATTGTTACATTATTTACAAAAAGGTGAGTTTATGAAATTTTACGAATTTAATGTATTACCAAATTTGCCGGATAATCTAAAACCACTTCTTGACATCTCATATAATATCTGGTGGGCATGGGATAGTGAGACATTTGCATTATTCAGAGATATAGATCCCGATCTATGGTCTGAAACTGTTCACAATCCTGTTAAATTTTTATATAGATTACCACAGGAGAAACTGAATGCTTTATCAAAAGATGAAAGTATTTTATACAGGATTGAAAATATTAAAAAACGGCTTGATAATTATTTAAAAAAACATACATATTTTGATAAAATAAAATCAAACTTGCCTGAAAATTTCTTGATTGCTTATTTTTCCCTTGAATTCGGTATTGCTGAATGCCTACCATTATATTCAGGGGGCTTAGGAGTACTAGCCGGCGATCATCTAAAATCAGCATCTGATTTGGGACTGCCACTTGTTGGTATTGGACTTTTATATTCATCTGGCTATTTTCACCAATATTTAACCAATGATGGCTGGCAGCAGGAAAGATATGTAATTAATGATTACAATATATCTCCTGTAACAATTGTAAAAAAAGATGGCAAACCACTTATCTTTGATATCAAATATCCACATGGTATTGTAAAAGTTATGGTCTGGCAGTTAATAGTTGGAAGAGTTAAACTCTATCTACTAGATACCAATATTCCTGAAAATTCAAATGGAGATAGAGAAATAACTTCTAAACTCTATGGTGGAGATCCGGAACTTAGAATAAAACAAGAAATTTTACTAGGTATTGGTGGTATAATGGCTTTAGAACTTATGGGGCTCACTCCAACTGTCACCCATATGAATGAAGGGCATTCTGCTTTTTTATCGCTGGAGCGAATTAGATTACTCATGGAAAAACACAAACTAACATTTAATGAAGCCAAAGAAATAAATATTGCATCCAGTGTATTCACTACTCATACTCCAGTTCCTGCTGGTAATGATAGATTTCCAAAAGAACTAATGGAAAAATATTTGAAAGAATATGTTGAGCAGAATTTAAAAATAAATTTTAATGAATTTTTAAAACTTGGAAAAATTTATCCTGAAGACCCTAATGAATGGTTTTGTATGACTGTTCTAGCTTTAAAATTATCTGCTTATAATAATGGAGTTAGCAGATTACATGGAAAAATTTCAAGAAAAATGTGGAAAGATATATGGCCTGGTGTTCCACTAAACGAGATACCAATCACTCACATCACCAATGGTGTACATGGCGCATCATGGATATCAAAGGAGATGGCAGATTTATTTTATAGATACTTAGGCAGCAAATGGGCGGATAATCCAGAGGATGCACAGATATGGAAAAGAGTTTTAGAAATACCTGATACTGAATTATGGGGCACCCATGAAAGAAGACGTGAGCGCCTGGTAGAATATGTTAGACGGAAATTAAAAAAACAACTAATTGCAAGAAATGCACCAAGTGAAGAAATAAACAGAGCAAATGAAATTTTTTCACCTGAGGCACTAACAATCGGTTTTGCAAGAAGATTTGCAACATACAAAAGAGCAACGCTTATATTTCAGGATATTGAACGACTAAAAAGAATACTTTCAAATAAAGATATGCCAGTGCAGATAATATTTGCAGGTAAAGCACATCCAAAAGATGATGCTGGTAAGGATTTTATAAAACAGATATACCATATTGCAAATAAAGAAGAATTTAAAGATAAAATAGTTTTTATTGAGGATTATGATTTAAATGCTTCTCATTATTTAGTTCAGGGTGTTGATCTATGGCTTAACAATCCAAGGCGCCCACTTGAAGCAAGCGGCACATCTGGTATGAAAGTAAATTTCAACGGCGGACTAAATTTTTCCGTCCTTGATGGATGGTGGGATGAAAAACCAAATGCTGACTGCGGATGGGATATTGGTCGTGGAGAAGAATATGACGATCCAGAGTATCAAGACAAATTAGAAGCTAATTCTCTATATGAGACGCTTGAATCTGAAATAATACCACTTTTTTATAAAAGAGGCAAAGACAGATTACCTCATGAGTGGATAAAAAAGATGAAAAATGCAATTTATTATCTATGTCCTATATTTAACACAAACAGAATGGTAATAGAATACACTGAAACTTTCTATAAAAAAGCAGCTATTAATTATGTTGATTTAAGCAATAATAATTTTCAAAAAATAAGAGAATTGAATATATGGAAGGAAAAAATTGTAAAAAACTGGCAAAATGTAAAAATTGTTTCTATAAACTCAAATGCTAAAGATATTAAGATTGGCAACAAAATTGATATATCTGCAACAATTGAAGCACCTGGTTTATCTCATGATGATTTATTGGTGGAAATATATTTTGGTTATGATCATGTTGAAAAAGAATTATCTGATATTTCAACCATTAAAATGAGTTTTATTGAAAATAACGGAAATAATATGATTTTTAAAGGCCAGATAGAACCAAAATATTCAGGAAAAATTAAATTTGCGGTGAGAATTCTTCCTTTCCATCCTGATCTAAAAATAAAATTTATACCCGGATTTATAAAGTGGAATGATAATTAAATTTTTATTTTGGGAGGTGGAAAAATGGCAATAAGATCTGCAAAAGAAGCAAAAATGCATGAAACAATTATAAGATCTTTAGCATCTGTTTACGAAAGTAGAGGAGCAAGCCAAATTTTAACAAATCTTGAAGGTAACAATAATGCTGTTGTGAATGGAATAACAGTTGATTTAATTGTGAAAAATCCATTTCCAATGCATTTTAAAATAGAAACAGAAACATCAGTAAAAGAAGGCGAAGCGATAGCCTGGAAATCAATTTCAGAAAAAATAGGAACATTTTTCCTGATGGTACCAGATCCACTCAAACAGGAAGCGTTAAGGATTATAAACAAAAACAATATTAAAAATATCCGCCTCTGTTATTATAAAATTGTTGAGAATAAATTGAAATTTATCAATTTGCCATAAAAAACAACTTTATTTCTTCTTTTTTATTAAAACTAATTAATATACTATTATATCCTGAAGTAATTTTATATTTTGATCTTTTTAGTATTTCTTTTAATTCCATAATATATTTCATATTTTTCTCACCCCATAACAAATTTAAGTTATTATCTCTTATTGTTATTTCACTTATTTTTAATTGTCTCCCAAAAATTTTCAACACTCCAACAAATAAAATATTTTTAAATTCTTCAGGTGGATTACCCCATACATTAGTAACTTCTCTTTCTATTTCTTCTATGTCTTGTTTTGTTTTTGACTTAAAAATTTGTCTATAAATCCTAAGTTTCTCTGATGAATCCCAGATATAACTCTCAGGTATATAAGCTTTAAAATCCACATTTATTTTTGTTTCTACCTCTTCTTCCATTTCCTGTCCCTTTAATTTCATAACTGTCTCTTCCAGCAGTTTGCAATATAATTCAAATCCTATTTTCTCCATATTACCATGTTGTTTTGTGCTCAAAACAGAGCCAGCTCCGCGCAATTCTAGATCTTTCATCGCAATCATAAAGCCAGAACCGGCATCCACATAACTTTCTATTGCTTTAAGCCTTTCTTTTGCAGTGTCAGTGAGTGAAGTAAAATCCTTAACAAGTAAATATGCATACGCCTGTTTATCACGCCTGCCTACTCTACCTTTTAACTGGTATAATTGTGATAATCCAAAGCGCTCCGCATTGCTTATGATAATAGTATTGACATCGGGTAAATCAAGACCAGATTCTATTATTGTAGTTGTAATTAAAACATCAAATTCTCTATTTATGAAAGAAAACATTATTTTTTCAAGTTCGTGTTTCTTCATCTTTCCGTGTGCAATTTTAAATTTTATTTCTGGCATTGCAGTTGAAAGTATTTCATAAATTCTGTTTATCGTATTTATATTGTTATAAATATAAAAAACCTGTCCTTTTCTTAAAATCTCTCTTAATATGAGCTCTTTCACTACGCTTATTCTTTCATTCATTATATAAACCTCTATAGGTCTTTTACCTGGCGGTGGTGTATTGATAACACTGATATCCCTGATACCCGAAAGCGATAAATAAAGCGTCCTTGGAATAGGAGTCGCTGTTAAAGTCAAAAAATCAGCTGATGGATAATTTTTTCTTATGTATTCTTTTGCTTTCACTCCAAAATGCTGTTCTTCATCTATTACAACCAGTCCAACATTTGAAAATTTTAAATTTTTATTAAGCACAGCACTTGTCCCTATTAGTATATCTATTTTACCATTTTCCAGGTCATTATATATTTTTTTCTTTTTTGCCTCTGAAACAAGCCGTGAAAGCATTGCTATATTAATTGGATAATCTGCCATACGCTCAGAAAAAGTTTTATAATGTTGGAGAGCAAGCAATGTCGTAGATGTGAGTATTATAACCTGGTAACCCGCATTCACAGCTTTAAAAGCAGCCCTTATTGCAACTTCTGTTTTTCCAAAACCAGCATCACCACATATGAGCCGATCCATTTTTTTATTACTCTGCATATCTCTCTTCACATCTTCTATTGCCTTTATTTGATCCGGTGTCTCATCATAAATAAATGCTTCCTCAAATATTTTTTGTGTTTCATCATCTGCTGGAAATGAAATCCCTTTTTGCATCTCACGCCTTGCATATATTGTGAGTAACTCTTTAGCAATTTGTTCCAATTCCTTTTTTATTTCTTCTTTTGTTTTTCTGAAAATTTTAGAACCGAGTTTTGATAAGTTTGGTTTTTCTCCCCCTATGTATCTATCAATGAAATCAATCTTATAAACAGGCAAATATAACTTATCTGAACCTGCATATAGTATAACAATAAAATCTTGTTTGGTATTTTCAACTTCCAGGGTTTTAATTCCCATAAATATACCTATACCATGCTCTTTATGGACCACATAATCATTTTCCTTTAATTCAGTTATATGCCTTACTGGTTTAAAAAGTTTCTTTCTTTTTACTATTTCATAATTTTCAAAATAACGTTCAAAGATCTCTCTATTTGACACAGCTATTAGCTCTGCTGATTCAAAAACAAAACCCCTATCTAAATTTGCAATTATAAAATTAATAAAAGGAGTTATTTTTTTATTTTCGTCTTTTTCTTTTTGCATTAAAAAATCTTTTAAATGTTTTTCTTCTCCTCTATTATCAGAGATTACGAAAAATTTATAACCTTTTTGAACCTTATCCTCTGCATAACTGAACAATAAATCCATATCTTTATTAAATGGAGGATTTACTTTTATATCAAATTTAATTTGACTTCTGTTATGTATCTCATATGTTCTTATTTTTTGATACTTATTTAACTTTTTAAATATACTCTTTATAGAAAAAATTTTTTCTTCAATATTATTTATATCAAGATATTTTTTTATTTTGGTAATTTTTTCCAAAATTTCTTTTTTAATTTCAGTTTCATTGTCTATTATCACAATACATTTCTTTATATCAAACATATCTACAATACAACCATTGGCATTATTGTTCTTTTTACCAGGGTTAAATAAAAAAATATCAATCTCATTGATTTCTTTTGTTGTTAAAGATGTCTCCGCTGAAAAGAAATGCAAAGAATCTATTTTATCGCCAAAAAGTTCTATCCTTACAGGATATGTATACCCCGGAGAGAAAATATCCAGAATGGCGCCACGAACAGCATATTCAAAATAATTTTCTACTTTTATTTTTCTTTCATAATCATTTTCATTCAATATGTGTAATATTTTATCAAAGTTTATCTTTTCGCCTTTTTTCAATGTTATTAAATGTTCTTTTATTTCTTTTGGGGTAGGAATTTTTTCTGTTATAGCCCCTATATCTGTCACAAAGATTTTATTTTCTGTTAATATACATTGAAGATATGCTTCACCCCTTATTCTGCATATTTCTGGTGAACTTTTAATATTTTTATATATTAAACTATCATCTTCTGGATAATATACAGTTTTTATTTTGCCACCATAAATATTTATAAAATTTGATATTGATTCTGTTAAAAAATAGGTTTTTTCACTGGTAGTTATTATAAAAATTGATTTTTCAATTTGTTCCCCTAAAAAAGAATAAAAAACAGGAGCAAATGAATGAGTAACTCCACTTATTTTAATATTTTTATTATTTTTCTTTAATTCATCAAGGACTTTTTTTATTTTGCTGGAGTTTAAAAGACACTGCTTCATATTATTTTAAAATATATCAAGATCCACATAAGCATATTACCATAAATACCTGATATTGCATCATCTACCATAATTCCAGTCCCACCATATAATTTCTGAGATTGATGCGCTGGCCAAGGTTTTATTATATCAAGTATGCGTGCAATAAAAAATCCCACAATCAATCTTTTAAAAGTGTATGGTATAAATGCAATTGTAATTAAAAAGCCAACAATTTCATCTATGACCACCTTATGAGGGTCATCCGACTTAAAAATTACAATTGCATAATTTGACGCCCATATTCCAAGAAAAAAAATCCCAGCAGTAATTGATATGTAAACAGCAGGATGCAAATCTCTGAACAAAAAATAATAAATAGGTAAGAAACAAAAAGTGGCAAAGGTACCAGAGCCTTTTGGGAAATAACCTGTATAAAAAAAACTTGTGAATATTATTACAAAATTTCTCATTTTATAATCCCTTTTCAAATAAATGCTTGTTTTTAAAAAAATATTCAAATCCAGAAATAAGCGATATGCCTGCAACAATAAACATTAAAATATATGGTATAACTTTCAATAATAAAAATTCTGTTAATGGCTCTCCTTCTAATATTAAATTCTGTCTTGAAAAATGATAATAATTTATAGTGTGATTAACACACATTAAAAATAATATAGAAATAATTGCAATTATTTCTATAACTGTTTTAGCCTTCCCCCAGTTAGAAGCCATTATAATTTTACCCTCATCTGCAGCAAGTATTCTTATACCAGAAACTAAAAATTCTCTGCCAACAATTATTATAACCATCCAAGCAGGAATAATATTTAACTGGACAAAACAAAGTATTGCAGAAAGTGACATTATTTTATCGGCAAGAGGATCCATAACTTTCCCAAATGTGGATATAACATTATATTTACGCGCAATGTAACCATCAATAAAATCACTGACTGCTGCAATTAAAAACAAAAATAAAGCAATATAACTTGAAATCATTGTATTGTGAAGCAAAGTTGGAATAAAAATTACAATTATTAATATTCTAAAGATTGTTATTCTATTTGGTATTTTTTTCAAATTTCCCTGTTTTTCCATTTTTTCTATATTTCATCCTATTTTTATATTATAAAAATTCCCAATTTTTAATTTTTTCCTTGAATCAATCAATACATAATCATCTATATCAGGAGCATTCTCCTGCGTT
>JAOAIN010000142.1 GCA_026414685.1 Candidatus Goldiibacteriota bacterium | reverse complement strand
AACACCGAGTATGACAATAACAATAACAAACACAAGGACATCAACAGCCACGCTGCTACCCACACAAACATTTACAATAACACCGACTGCAACAGCTACTTTGATACCTGATAAAGAAGTATTGAAAATTGAAAATGTAGTAATATATCCGAATCCGTATAATCCTGTAAAAGAAGATTTAAATATAAATTTTGAAATTACACAAAAATGTAGTATAATTAAAGTAAGGATATATACAGCTGGATACAGGTTGATAAAACAGATAACAGAGACAGGGAATTATAATTCAGTAAAAAATACTATAAAAATTGAA
This sequence comes from Candidatus Goldiibacteriota bacterium, assembly GCA_026414685.1. GTDB lineage: Bacteria > Oederibacteriota > PGYV01 > PGYV01 > DSYL01 > DSYL01. The sequence continues at coordinate 8,596 of JAOAIN010000142.1, read as the reverse complement.
AAAAGATATTTAAATAATTTGACAAATGGAATTTATTATTTTGTTGTTTTAGTAAAAAATCAAAACAAAGAAGATGCAAGTAAGCCAGTAATACTTGTTATTCTAAGATAGAAAAAACCTGGGGGAAAAGTGCAGGTAAAATAGTGGATATTAAATTTAAAATTAGCAAATATAATATTAAGGGGATTTATTCAATCATTTTTTTATTTTTGCTTTTGTTTTATTATGCGGAATTATTTGCAGCAGGTAATGGATTATGTGCGAATTATTATCTTGGTGAAAATTTTGAAACATTTCTTTTTGACAGGATTGATCCTATTATAGATTTTTACTGGCCAGATGGAACAACACCAACAGGAGTTCCATCAAAACCATTTTCAATGCGTTGGCATGGAAAAATTATGCCACTTGTTTCAGGTACCCATAATATCTGTACAAATGCAGATGATGGAACCAGATTATGGGTTAACGGAATTCAACTTGTTGATGACTGGAATGATCATGCTGCAAGATTGATGTGTGGCTCTATCAATCTTACCGCTGGAGAATATTATGACATTATTTTGGAATATTATGAAAATGATGCAGGACCTGCTCAGGCACAGCTCTTATGGTCATATCCGGGGAATCTTACTGCAACTGTTATTCCGCAGAGCCAGTTATACTGTTCCTGTTTAACCACCAGAAAATCTGTAAATACAAATATTGCTGCTGTGGGCGATACAATAACGTATGTTTTAACATCTACTAACTGTGGCCAGAATCTTACAAATGTTAGAATATGGGATACTCTGGCTTCCAATCTTCAGGTATTAAGTATAACTCCTTCTCCTTCTTATAGTGCACCACCTTATTATCGTTGGGATTTTGGGAGTATGTCTGCCGGTGCTGTGATAAGTATAACAATTACTGCAAGGGTTGCATCAGGGGCAAATGGTCAGGTTGTTCATAATACTGCAACCAATATATCAGATGGTAATCCACCTTTTACATCAAATGATGCTATCTTCAGAATTTTTACACCAGGAACTGAATTACAGAAATCTGCAAATTCTACTTCTGCATATCCAGGAGATACAATTACATATACTATAACATGGTTTAATCCAAAACCAACACCAGTCCCGCTTAAATTAAATTTAAGAGTTGCAAGTGGCGGACAATATGATAATTCATCTATTTCATACAAATTTGAAATCACTAATTATTCCGGTTCAAGTATTAATATATCACGGCTTTCAATTGGAATGTGGATATCAGATAACATAGATCCGTCTCTGATTACGCATTATAATGATTATGGTGGAAATACAAATCCATTTGCTGGATGGAACGGGCCACCTGTTATAAGTTCTTTTATCGCTCTTAATCCACCTATTCTAACACCTTCTGATAGGCAGGCATCGTTAAAGATTGAATTTAAAACAACTTCTAATAATAGTTTGCCAAATAATACTGCATGGAATGATATACAGGAAAGATTACAAGTCAGTTATCCTGTTGCATTTTCAAACAGAAATAATTATTACAGTAAAAATCCTGGTTCTACATCATATGTAAATGACTCACATTTTGTTTTGTATTATGATGGTGTGCCTGTGAGTGAGTGGTTAGATGCAAATACACCTGATCCAAATACTGGTTGTGAACCAGGATATGTAGTAATAAGTGATACATTGCCGACGCAGATAAATTATATAGGTAGCACAGGTGGCGCAACACTTGATAATGGTGTTTTGATATGGAATATGACCTGTGTCCCTGGGGGTTCAACAGTTACACTACGTTGGTGGGGAACAGTTAAATCAGGGACACCTGCAGGCACTCTTATACCTAACCGTGTAATTTATAATTATTATTCTGCCAGTGGGCTTTTACAGGGATTATCAGATTATATATATGTTACAGTACTTGGAGTTCTTACACCAACACGAACTCCAACACGGACTCCTACGCCAACTGTGACAAGCACTTTAACACTGACACCTTCTCCAACACCATCACGAACACCTACTTCTACATATACGCAAACCCTAACATCAACTCCTACTGCTTCCCCATCTAGAACTCCGACTTCTTCATATACATTTACTTTGACGCAGACACCAACATTTACAAACACTTTATCTCCATCGCCAACACCAACACCTTCGCGAACATCTACTCCTACACCAACTCCATCGCCAACACCTTCTAGGACATCGTCACCAACATGGACAAATACTGTTTCGCCGTCGCCTACATATACAAGCACGCCTACCCCAACATATACAAATACTAGAACCCCTACTCCGACCTATACCAATACAGTTTCACCATCTCCCACTAACACCTTTACAGATACACCAACCCCAACTCCAACCTATACAGCGACCAGAACTATGACACCTACATTTACATTCACAGATACAATATCGTCAAATACGCCTACTGTTACACCTACATATACAAGCACACAAACTATTACTTTAACTAGAACTCCAATATCCACATATACAGATACAAATTCACCTACACTGACATGGACAGTTACAAATACTTTAACTTATACTTCAACGCGAACTCCCACACAATCACCGACAGATACCAGAACTCCTACACCTACATTTACATTCACAAATACAATATCTTCCAATACACCAACAATAACAAGGACATGGACAAATACATTCACTGCTACACCGACAAATACAGATACTGCGACAGCAACATTAACACGGACAGATACAGCAACTTATACAATAACATCCACACCAACACCGACAAGAACTATAACCCCTACTTATACTGAAACATTACCAAATACACCTACAAATACTAGAACAGTAACACCTACATCAACAGATACAAGAACACCTACAAATACACGAACCTGGACGCCTACATGGACAGCAACTTCTACATCAACAATGACTTTAACTCCGACAAGTACATGGACATATACAATAACGGTAACTGAAACATTCACATATACAATAACACTAACCGCGACAATAACACCTGATGTGCATCCTGCAACACTTGAAATAACTCTTACATCAGATGGAGAAAATGCCCAGATGGGTGCAATAATAGAGTATAAGATAATAATTGAAAATAAAGACAATAATGTAAGTGCATTTAATATACGTGTATGGGATACATTACCGCCTGAAGTGGAATTTTTGGATAATGATTTTGTCATAAAACCGATTATTGAAAATGGGATAATAATATGGCAATTGCCGGAAGATATGAAATTAAATCCAAGTGAAAAATTGATAATTGAATTCAGAGTGAAGATGAACAAGACAGACGGCAAGGGATTCATAACAAATGTGGCATGTGCAGATTATCAAGATGGATATTATAATGAAATGTATGGAAATGGCAGACACCCGGTAATAACAAGTAATATAAATGAATATCCAGAAGAACCAATAATTGCATATCCGAATCCGTATAAGTCAAATGGTGAAAAGAATGGAATAAAATTTGCCAATCTGCCACCGAGTTGTAGGGTACAAATATATACTGTATCAGGAGAAATGGTGATATCACTTGATAGATATACTGGGACAAGGATAATCTGGGATGCAAAAAACCAAAAAGGCAAAGATGTTTCGCCAGGTATATATTATTATGTGGTATTCAATGGATACAGTAAACAGGTAGTTCGGGGAAAGTTGTTCATTGTAAAATAAAATATCGGATGGCAAATGAAATATAAAAAATATTTCAATATAAAACAAATTTCATTATTATTTAAATTTTTTAAAATTAAATCAGTTCAATGTTGATATAAAAAGATGTTTTAGGTTTATATTTTTTACCCCTTTAGGATAAGGAGAAGATGATTGGGGATGAAAAGTGATTGAAGCATTTTTTTCGTAATAAATAGTTGACTTTTATTAAAAAGGTTTTTCCATAAACACTTAAATTAACTTCGCAAAAACCGTTTGACTTATAAATTACCATACAATTTTTAGTGTTACTGGTTTAATAAAAAACTTTACAAAAAAATTAAAATCCTGTATAATTTAAATTAGATGATATAAAATTCTTACTTTGATATGAGGATACTTTGGACAAACAAAAATCAGATGTTTTAAATTTTAAAAGGTCAAATAAAAAGAATCCAATCTTATTTCAAGATTTGGAAGAAAAATATAAAATACTTTTTAATAATATAACTGATGCCGTATATATCCATTCTTTAACTCCTGAAATGATGCCTGACAAATTTATTGAAGCTAATGAAACTGCCTATAAAAGTCTTGGGTTTACAAAAGAAGAGTTTTTAAATATTTCTCCGTATAATATAAATCCACCTGAAGAAATGAATAAAATAAGAAAAAGATGGGATGAGTTTATTAGAAAAGGTAATGTGTGTTTTGAAACAATGATTGTTTCAAAAACAGGAAAAAAAATTCCATACAAAGTTAAATTACATATGATAGAAATAAAAAATCAAAAATATGTTCTTGGTATTGCTAGTGATATTTCAGAAAAAGTAAAGGCAAATGAAAAAATCAAAATTTTTGATAATAATTATAAAACAATTTTTAATGGTATAGATGATTCTGTTATTTTAATTGATATAAAAACAAAAAAGATAATAGATATGAACAGTGCTGCTACAGAAAGGCTCGGAATAAATCATAATAATAAGGATAAATTTACTCTTGATGAATTCGCGACACTGGCATCGCCTTATTCATCTAAAGATGTATATAAATGGGTGGAAAAGGCAATTAATGAGGGACCACAAATTTTTGAATGGAAAAGAATAAGTAAAAACAGCGAATTGGAATGGATGGAGGTAAGTTTAAAAAAAGTTACGATTGATAATAAAGAGTGTTTACTTGCAGTATCTAGAAATATCAATCACAGAAAGCAAATAGAAGAGGAATTGCTCAATAATTATCAGACCATAAAAAATATTATGAATGGTATAATACAGACAATGGAAAAACTTGTTGAAAAAAAAGATATTTATACAGTCGGTCATCAACGCAGAACAGCAGAACTTGCATCAGCTATAGCAAAAGAAATAGGATTAAATGAACATAGAATAAATGGTATATATACAGCTGCTTTGATACATGATATAGGGAAAATTTTTGTTTCAGGAAATATTTTAAATAAAATTGAACCATTGACAAAAGATGAATATGATGTGATTAAAACCCATTCCATAGCTGGTTATGAAATATTAAAGTCAATTGATTTTCCATGGCCTATTGCTTTGATGATAAAACAACATCATGAAAGAATTAATGGGTCGGGATATCCAGATGGTTTAAAAAAGGATGATATTTTACTTGAATCGCGTATCATAGCTGTTGCTGATGTGGTTGAAGCAATTACATTTGAAAGGCCATATAGAGTTGGTTTTGGAATTGAAAAAGCACTTGAAGAAATACTGAAAAATAAAGGTGTGCTTTATGATGAAAGAGTGGTTGATGTATGTATGAAATTGTTTAAATCAGGAAAATACAAATTTGAATATAGTAAATAGATTTTTTTATTAATCATAACTGATGTCCATTAAAGATGTTAGCAAAAAATTTTATTAAATTTTCAGTTATCAAATATAGTTATTGTTTTGCTTTATTAAATAAAAATGTTTGAAGCAAATTTAAAATATTATAAACTTTAAAATGTTATTATATATATTTACTAAACATGCTTTCCAAATATATTATATTTTTATATCTGCCTTCCCAAATTCAGCCGCAAAAAGTATTTGACTTTTGTATTTTATTGTGTTTAAATAATAAAACCTATTTTTATCAGGAGGAAAAAGGATGAAAAAGATAATAGCAATCATTGTTTTAATATGTTTTTCAACTACAATTTTTGCCCAGTCAGCAGAGGTAGTTATAGATGAAACAATTCTGGAACCCAAGGATCCTATTTTAGCAACTGTGATTGCAATAGGACCTGGTTTGCTTGCCCATGGGTTCGGACAATTTTATGCTGAAAATTTCAGATTAGGTTTACTACTATTTTCACTGGAACTTGTCTCATTGTTAACAATAGGGGTTGGTTACCTTGAATATTCAAATCCACAAAATTTTACTATAATAGGTGGAAATCAAGACGAAGTTAGACGTGCTGGAGCAATTGTTATTGCATTCGGTTTAACTGGTTTTGTTGCAACATGGCTGGCAGATATTGCACTTGCAGGTAGATCCGCCGAACAATATAATATAGAACATAATTTAAAATTTAAAATACAGCAGGAATCAAATAATTTGATACCCGGTTTGATGTATTCATATAATTTTTAATTTTCAAATTTTAAATTTCAAATTTCAAATTTAACAGTGGGGTTTTAATGCTTAAAAGAACTTTGTACTGTGGTGAAGTTACAGAAAAATATATAGGTAATGAAGTTGTTATTAATGGTTGGCTTGCGACAAGAAGAGATCATGGTGGAATAATATTTTATGATGTAAGAGATAAGACTGGTATTGTCCAAGTAGTTTTTGATCCTACAATTAATAAAGATTTACATGAACAAGCCCATAAATTAAGAAGCGAATACGTGTTAGGTATAAAAGGTAAGGTGCGAAAAAGACCAGAAGGAACAGAAAATCCTAAATTAAAAACCGGTAATATAGAAATAGTTGTTCAAGAACTTGAAGTTTTTAATGAATCAAAGCCCCCGCCATTTTTAATAGAGGATGATGCTGATATTTCAGAAGAGATAAGATTAAAATATCGTTATCTTGATTTAAGAAGACCAAAGATTTTAAATAATCTTTTAACACGAAATTTTATATGTAATATTGCCAGACAGTATTTAAATGAAAATAATTTTGTTGAAGTTGAGACACCTTTTTTAATTAAGTCAACTCCTGAAGGAGCCAGAGATTTTTTAGTCCCATCAAGAATTAATCCTGGCCAGTTTTATGCCCTCCCTCAATCACCGCAGACTCTTAAACAGATATTAATGGTTGCCGGACTTGACAGATATTATCAGATTGTTCGCTGTTTTAGGGATGAAGATTTACGAGCTGACAGGCAACCGGAATTCACGCAAATAGATATTGAAATGTCATTTGTGGAAGAGGAAGATGTAATATCCATCTGCGAAGGATTGATAAAAGAGATTTTTTCAAAGACGCTTGGACTTAAATTTGATAAACCATTTCCACGCATGACATATAAACAGGCCATGGATGAATATGGAACCGATAAACCGGATACAAGGTTTGATATGAAACATAAAAATGTTACTGAAATTTTTAAAGATTCAGATTTTAAAGTTTTTTCACAGGTGATAGAAAATGGTGGAATTGTTAAATCAATTAATTTTAAAGGAGGAGCAGAAAAATTATCAAGGAAAGATATAGATGATCTTGTGGCTTTTGCAATAAAACAAGGGGCTTCTGGTATGGCATGGATAAGATATTTAGATAAGCCAGAATCTCCGATTGTGAAGTTTGTTTCAGAGGAAAGATTGCAAAAACTAGCCCAGATAATGGATGCGAAAAAAGGAGATATTTTGTTTTTCATAGCAGATAAAGAGAGCAATGCAAATGAAATATTAAGCAGAGTTAGGTTACATATAGCAAAGACGTATAATCTGATACCTGAGGGATTATTCAATTTTATTTGGATAACAGAATGTGCCCTTTTTACATGGAACGAAGATGAAAAAAGATATGATTCCAATCATCATCCATTCACATCAGTCAGAGATGAAGATGAAAAATACCTTGAAACAGATCCTTTAAAATGTCGGGCAAAGGCATACGATCTTGTTTTAAATGGTGTTGAAATAGGTGGTGGTTCAATAAGAATACATAAAAAGGAAATGCAATCAAAGATATTCAATTTGCTTAAAATAACACCTGAGGATGCACAGAAGAAATTTGGTTTTTTACTTGAGGCGTTTGAATACGGTGCTCCACCACACGGTGGACTTGCATTTGGACTTGATCGTCTTGTTATGATTATCACAGGAAGTTCTTCTATAAGGGATGTAATAGCATTTCCAAAAACACAAAGAGGCCAATGTCTTTTAACAGATGCACCATCAGAAGTGGATCCGAAACAGTTAAAAGAATTAAATATAAAAATAGATATTTAAAATTTCAAATTTTATCGCTTAAATCTCTTGACAATAATTATTGATAATGTTATTATTTAAAAAAATAAAATTTTTTATGGGTGTATAATGAAAAAGATATTTATTTTAACTGTTATAATAAATTTTATATTTTATACTGTTGTCTTTTCGCAGGAAAAAACAACACAAAGGACCATTGAAAGAATTGATTCAGAAGTTGAAAAAAAGATGGAGCAGATTAGAAATGCCGGGAAAACAGGACCTTTTGTAGAAGAAATCAAAATTAAAAAGGGAGCGAAAAAAGAAGAGATTAAAATAGATACAGTTCCGGAAAAAAGTGGTTATATTGGCGTTTTAGCTACATTAAATATAGTTGGTGGAATATTTGAAGGAGCAATAATTGGTGCTGGTTGTGGTCTTATCGGATATGCCCAGCTTGATAATAGAGATTCTTCGCCCCTTGTGAATGGAGCCATTATAGGCGCTGGAACAGGAGCAGCTCTTGCATCTGTTTTATCGTTGGTGCAGCTTAAC
>JAOAIN010000066.1 GCA_026414685.1 Candidatus Goldiibacteriota bacterium | reverse complement strand
ATATGATAATTATATAATATAAAATAATATAAATCAATAGGGTTTTTTGATTAAAATAAAATATTCCATTCCAATTTCATATTTCGTTTTTCCAATGTTCCATTGAGACAAGTTAGACCATGTCTTTGCGTTTAATACATCTCAGGCTAAAGCCTGCGGCTACTCTGTTTTTAAGGATGTTAAGAAAAGATGTTCGGTAAACATATTCGCTAAAGATGCTCGGAAAGGATGTTTAAGAAAATCTATAATAATAGATACCTTGCTCTAATATAGATTTTCGATTTTCTAATGTTCCATTGATACAAGGGTGAAACAATGTCTCTACATAATCAAGACACAGGAATGACAGCAAATAATTTTAAATCTTCATATTTATTATAATATGGAGTCTTGCGGGTTTAAAGGTGCAATTTTTATACGCCATTTACCATAAAATCTTTCATTCAATATTTTCTATAATTGTCCTGTTATTTTTAGTTGTCTTGTATATTTTTATTTTTTCACCCACTCGTGCAATAAAATAACCTTTTCCAAGATTCACCTTAGGTGTATTTAATTCTTTTCTAAAAACCATACGTCCCTTTGTTGCTTTTATAGTGAGTAAATCACTGTTATAAGTCTCAAATTCCAGTTGTATTGCTATTCTTTTATCAGGGACAATTTTTTCAATATCCCCTGCTTTTAAAAACATACTATCAGTTACAAGAATAAATTCAAAACCATAATCATTTTCATAAATTTTTATTTCATATCCAGCGCATTCTGCACTAATAACTTTTACAAGATTTTCAAATTTTTCCCACGGTTCTTTATATATAATTTTAAAAAATATAGTCAAAACTATCTGCATAACAAATAAAATCACAACTAATAAAAAAATCTGTAAAAATTTATGCGTTATTTTAAAGTCTCCTTGACTATTAAAATCCTTAAATACAAAAAAACATAAAACCACCAGAGTAAAAATAATCACGCATAAAATTTCAATAAAGGAGTTGCCTTCGTAAATCGTCTCAGCAAATCTGCATGGAACATATTTGCTTATAGAATTTATAACTATGAAAAAACAAAAACCAGAAATTAAAGCAATAATTGTATCTGATAATAAAATATATAATTTCTTCATAAAAATCCCTCTATTTTAAATGTCTCAATCTATCAATATTTTCCAGAATCTCTTTATAATATGCATCGTCATCTTTTACTTTTTTTTGCTTAAGTCTTGCGCCTATTTCCCTACCTATCTCATTATTATATTTATCCATATCATTTTCTTCCACTTTTCCTTCATTGAGTTCATGAGCATTTGCTAAATCTATGGCAAAATCACCTACATCTCTTTGCATTAATGCATTCCATAATGCATGTCTAAATGCATCCCCCCTATCATTATGTGCATTATTATTACACATCTGTGGATATTCTTCACAAAACTTTTTTGTCATTTTTATTGCTTTATTTCTATCCTGAAACGCTTTCCAAAAATCAAGAATTCTATCAGGATGCTCTTCTATAAACCATCTGTCGCCTTTTTCAAGTTTAAATGGTTTGTCTGTGTATCTACCATAAGCATCTATGGTTGCTACTTCTAATTGTGCAAAAGCTTTTTTTATTTCATTATTTAACTTTTTCTCATAATAAGTGGGTAAATCAAACGCAAGTGGTTGAACATCTTTTCTTATTGGTTTAAAATAACCACAATCAATCTTTTCATCTTTATCATCAATATTGATAAATGTTATTTTAGCATGTTTATATGAATCCGGTTCTATCATTGTATATAAATTAAATCCTTCTGATTTTACAGGACCTGAAATTTCCGGTATAGGTTCCTGAGATATAAGTAATTCTATATTTCTTGCATATTCATCATATTTATATGAAACCCCTTTTATTATATTTGTTGCTTTTTTTATCTGCTTAATACCAGGTATAAATTGTATCAATATATCTTTTGCCATATCCTTTACAAAACTATCTGTTTTTAAATATGCATTTGAATCTATTCTAAGCAACAGGCTTTTTTCATCTTCTGGAAGCATTTCAAATTTTACATGATTCTGTAAATCCCACAAAAGTTTCTGTTTAAGCCGTTGATCAACAAACTCTTTTGAATTTGTATATTTCATAATTTCTTTAAAAAACGCTATATCCGGCTCACCTGAAATTAAAATATATGGTTCGTTTTTTACAGGTGCAGCAGCATTAATATTTAAACAATAGGTATTCACATTTACAGTTACAGATGTTTTTCCTGGTATTTTATAAGTGCCGTCTGTATAATCAGCGATTCTATCAATATTGATATAACTTTTATAAAGATTTACCACTGTTTCCATTTCCAGCACAATTTCGTCAACTTCTTTTTCATCCTTTTTCATCCCATATATTTTTTTTCTCAGTTTTTCAATTAATACGAGTAATTGTTTTTCATCTACTGGCTCAATAATTATATCCTGTAGTTTTACATTTGAATAATCAAGAAATGGTTGGAATTTTTCCATACTAGTGGTACAAGAGAAAATAAAAACAATAATACACAAAAAAAAGAATAATTTTTTTCTACTCATAAAAATCCCTCCATTTTAAAATTTTAAATTTTTTAACACAGATTAAAAAATAATTCAAGTAGGAAAAAATTAAAACGCATCGCATGCTAAAGCCTACGGCTAATCTGTTTTTAAGGATGTTTAGAAAAGATGTTCGGTAAACATGTTCGGTAAAGATGTTCGGAAAGGATGTTCGCTAAAAATGTTAATAGGTATGTTTAAAGATCTGCGAATTTGCAAATTTACAAATTTTAACTACTTTGAACTAACTATATAATACAAATTACCAAAGTAGTGCGTAAATAGTTCATAAATAGTTAGGAAGTAGTTCAAAAATAATTAAATATCACAAATACCTTAATTGAAAAATAACATGATTGATAATCAATTGTATCCTTCATGATACTAAACTTTAATTTAGACTCCTTCTGTATTTGATTTTTTTTATATAATCCTTTAATCCATCCCGTTCTGCAAAAACAAAATCACAATAAGGATTGAGCCCTAAAATATTTATATCCTGTATATGTAATTCTGAATTGTTTTCACTGGCAAATTGAAATTTACAGGAAACTTTCTCATGTTGCCCACTATTACCGATTAATTTCTTTTTCCACCATTTAATAATCATTACTTTTTAGTCTCCTTTATATGTTTTTTTAAAACTTTTTTATAATATTCAAAATAATCTGTGTTATCTGGATATTTTTCAACTATGAAATCATATATTTCTTTTGCTTTTTTGTAATTTTTTTCTTTTATATACAAAGGAATCAATGTCTGGCATAAATTAAAACAAACATCGTACCTGTTTTTGCAAAGTTTAAGAGCATTAGTTAATTCTTTTGTTGCTTTTTTTATTTTTCCAATTGCTTCTGAATATTGACCGGCAAGAAAATATGTTTCTGCATATTTTGGATAAAATTTTTTTAGTATTTTTATGATTTTTCGCACCCATTCATATTTTTTCTGCCTCAAATATGATATACCCAGTTCATAATAAAAGCCCAATATAATTCTACCAATTTCTTTTATTCTATGTTTTGCATCATAAATTTTTTTTCTGTAAAGATAATCATAAATATCAAGCAATTTCTCTGAAATAAAAAGCCCTGCATTTAGATATTTTTCTGAAAGTTCTGGTTTATTCTTTAAACTAAAAAACATGCCGATATTTATATATTCTAAAATCAAAAGTGGATTTCTCTTTAATGCCTTTTTTGCATCTTTTTCACTTTTTAATTCATCAAATTCAATCATATTTCACCTCCTATAACTGAATGACAAATAAGCATAACTCGTGCCATAAAAAATATTTATTTTTACAAAGTTTTTTTGAGTTTTGCAAAAATAGGTGTCAAGAATTGACAGGAGGAGGAAAAACATTGCTGGTTGCCGAATGCCGATTGCCGGTTGCCGGATAAAAACAGATGAATGGAAGGATGGAGGAATGGAGGCATAGAAAGGCATTGCGGGTTGCTGGGGTGAGGGGCAAGGGTGGTTGCACCTTTATGTAAAAATCTAAAAAAATTATAATATTGCTCCTATAATACCATATAGTGCAAATTTAAAATACCACTTTAAATTGCACCGGTTAGATTTTTTC
>JAOAIN010000028.1 GCA_026414685.1 Candidatus Goldiibacteriota bacterium | reverse complement strand
AAAATTTCTTATGCTGATTGTTTTGCCGCAGCCCTTGCAAAACTTAAGAGGGGAGAAATTATAACAGGGGATAAAGAATTTGAGAAAGTTGAAGATGAAGTGAGGGTGGTATGGATAGTTTAGATTTTTGATTTGATTTTTTTAAATTAAATGTCATAATATAGTAAAAAAATATAGAGGGAGAGAGAATAAATGAAAACAAAGACAAGATATAAAAGGGAAAAGAATAAAGAAATATTTGTAAAAGAAAGTATCCATACACCATTAATTACTAAAAAAGATAAAAGTAAAATATTTTATGAAAATGATAGAATAAAAATAATTAATGATGATATTATAACAACAACAGAAATTCCTGAAAATAGTATAGATTTAATAATTACTTCTCCGCCTTATAATGTTGATATTAAATATAATTTACATAACGATAAAATAAGTTATTCTGACTATCTTGATTTTACGCGTAAATGGTTAAAAAAATGTTATGATTTAACAAAAAATGATGGTAGATTTTGTTTAAATATTCCACTTGATAAGAATAAAGGTGGACAACAGAGTGTTTGTGCTGATATAACAACAATTGCAAAACAGGTCGGTTGGAAATATCATTCAACTATTATATGGAATGAAGGAAATATCTCAAGAAGGACTGCATGGGGATCGTTTATGAGTGCATCGGCACCTTATGTGATTGCACCCGTAGAAGTTATTGTCGTTTTATACAAGCAAAACTGGAAAAAAACAAGTGGTAGTTTAATATCAGATATTGATAAAAAAGAATTTATGGCTTGGACAAATGGCCTTTGGACTTTTAGTGGAGAAAGCAAAAAAAGAGTAGGACATCCAGCTCCTTTTCCTATAGAATTACCAAAAAGATGTATAAAATTATTTAGTTTTATTGATGATGTTGTTTTGGATCCTTTTATGGGAAGCGGAACAACATTGATTGCTGCATATTTAAATAAAAGATATTCAATAGGGGTTGATATTGATAAAAGTTATTGTAAACTTGCATATAAGAGATTAAATTCAGAAACTGAATTAAACCAACAAAATTTATTTGCTATAAGGATGTAAAATGTTATGAGTAAAAGTATAAGTGAATTAATAAAAGAATATTTTAATAAATATCCAAATAAAGAATTAAAACATGGTCCTGTTGTTGATTGGGTTACAAAACAATGGTTAAAAAATCATAAAGAACCACCAAGAGATCCTTGGAGAGCAATAAGAAAGTTATATCAAGAAGGTTGGTTAATTCAGGTAAGAAAAGGAGTTTATAAAAGAATCCCAGGATATAAAGGCCATAATGTTCTTACTCCTTTTTCATCTGAAATAAAAGAACAAATTTTTAAAAGAGACAACTATCGGTGTGTAATGTGTGGCAATGGTTTACATAACGGATATGAAATTCATGCTGATCATATTATACCTCAATCAAAAGGCGGACAATCAACATTAGAAAATGGTCAAACATTGTGTAGTGAACATAATTTATTAAAAAAAACAATGCAACAAACTGAAACAGGTAAAAAGATGTTTGTTAGACTTTATTCTCTAGCAAAAAAAGAAGGGAATAAGAAATTGTTAGATTTCTGTAAAGAAATATTGGAAATTTATGAAAAGCATAATATTAATTGTCATATAAAGTGGGATAAATAATTTATTAGTGGGGATTATGATAGAATAAAAAATTTTTAAAAGACAAATTAAAAGAAATAAAAATTCCTAAATCAATTTCAGAAAAAAAGATTATAAAAATATTTTGTAAATTTGTTGAAAATGATTATTATGAATGATTAAAAGATAATTTTCAAACATTTTTTAATTACGGAAATCCTGATTGGCGATGTATTAAAAAAATGATTAAAGTATATTCAAAGGAGTGAATATATTTTAAGTTAAATTATTGAAAAAAATTAAAATTTAGCATTTTAAATTTTTTTATATTAAATTTAAATTATTGTGGTTTTTATTCTAAAAAACTATACCTTATTTATCCTTTTTATGTTATCCTAATTAAAAAGCAATCTATTTATAAGGAGAAAAAAAATGAAAAAAATTTCAATCTGTCTTATTTTTATTTTTTTATTTTTTAGTTATTCAATAGCATCAATTACAGGTAATATTGAAAAAGCAATGGTGAAAATAATAACTGTTTCAAACCAGCCAGATTATCTTCGTCCATGGCAGATGCTGGGGCAGGAAACGACAAGTGGTTCGGGATGTATCATTGAAGGCAACAGGATATTAACAAATGCTCATATTATTAGCAATGCTACTTTCATTCAGGTTAACAAATCAGGAGAGACAACAAAATACGTTGCGCGTATTCTTGCGGTTGATCATGAATGTGATCTTGCACTTTTAACTGTTGATGATAAGAATTTTTTTAAAAATTCAACTTCTATTTCAATAGGTGGTATCCCTGATACAGGAGAAAAAGTAAAGGTCTATGGTTTTCCAATAGGTGGTGACAAACTATCAGTCACAGAAGGTGTTGTATCCCGTGTTGAAATAGGACAGTATTCACATAGTTTACGAAATTTTTTAATGATACAGATAGATGCTGCAATAAATCCGGGAAACAGCGGTGGTCCTGTATTAAAAGATGGAAAGATTGTAGGTGTTGCATTCCAGTCAATGGAAAAAGCACAAAATATAGGTTATGCAATACCATCGGTAATTATAAAACATTTTTTAAGTGATTTAAAAGATGGGGATTATAAGGGTTTTCCAACACTCGGCATAAGCACTCAGGGGTTGGAAAATGAATCATATAGAAAAAAACTTGGTATGAAAAAAGGACAAACAGGTGTGGTAGTTAGAGAAATTGAATATGGCTCACCTTCTTATGGCATATTAAAAGAAGGAGATGTTATACTTTCTATTAATGGTGTAAAAATAGAAAATGATGGCACTATTCCTTATGGTAGAAGCCGTCTTGATTTTTCCTTTATCACCGATTTAAAATATGTTGGAGATAAAATAACCATGGAAGTTTTGCGCGATAAAAAACCAATCAAACTTAATATTGTAATGAATAATTATGTGCCAATAGTTCCAAGAACACAATATGATGTTAAACCCACATATTATATTTTCGGCGGACTTGTTTTTACAAAACTTACTGTTAATTATGTTTATGCTCTGTGGGATAGATTTAACAGACGTCCGAGTATTTTAGATAGGGTTATTTATGAAATTGCAACTCCTACCAAAAGACAAATAGTCATCCTGCAACAGGTTTTAGCCGATGAAATTAATAAAGGTTATCATGATTTTTCAGATTTAATTGTAAAAAAAGTAAACGGACATGAAATCTCAGGGATTGAAGATTTAATTTATAAAATAGAAAATAATAAAGATGAATTTTTGGAAATAGACCTTGAAGATAAAAATAAAATCATACTTGAAATGGAAAAGGCACAGGAAGCAAATAATGATATATTGAAAAAATATGGTATTAATTCTAATAGGTCAGAAGATCTGAAAAAGCAATAAATAAAATGGTGTGTGGTATGGTGTAAATGCTGGATAAAATAAATAGTTTAAAAATAGTTCACAATTAGTTTTAAAGTATTAAAAATGTAACTTCCTCTAATTCTAATTTTTATTTTCAAATACTCTCATTGGGATTTTATATAAATATATTAAATGATATCTTTTGCATTTTTTGGAGAAGGAAAAGATGGGGTAGGAAGAAAAGTGGTTGAAGCATTTTTTTTCGTAATAAATTGTTTGCTTGTATCAAAAAAGGTTTTTGCATAAACACTTAAACTTGGCTTCGCAAAAACCGTTTGGTTTATATTACATCCGTGTCTCACTGATTGATTGACCTACTTTTGCTTCACGCATTTATCTCAATGAATTCCTCAAAAAATGTATTCAACCACTTTTTTGAAATGATACCTTCAACCCTTGGAGAGAAGGAGATGAAGTAGGATGAAAAGTGGTTGAAACATTTTTTTCGTAATAAATTGTTTGCTTGTATCAAAAAGGTTTTTGCATAAACACTTAAACTTGGCTTCGCAAAAACCGTTTGTTTTGTATTACCTTCGTGTCTCACTGATTGGTTGACCTACTTTTGCTTCACGTATTTATTTCTATGAATTTCTCAAAAAATGCATTCAACCACTTTTTTGAAATGATACCTTCAACCCTTGGAGATAAGGAAAAGATGGAATGAAAAGTGGTTGAAGCATTTTTTTCGTAATAAATTGTTTGCTTGTATCAAAAAGGTTTTTGCATAAACACTTAAACTTGGCTTCGCAAAAACCGTTTGTTTTGTATTACCTTCGTGTCTCACTGATTGGTTAACCTACTTTTGCTTCACATATTTACCTCAATGAATTCCTCAAAAAATGCATTCAACCACTTTTTTGAAATGATACCTTCAACCCT
>JAOAIN010000019.1 GCA_026414685.1 Candidatus Goldiibacteriota bacterium | reverse complement strand
TTAAATCCAAATTTTTTTATAAGATGTGGTCTATTTAATAAAAAAATAGTTTTTTCAGCAACATCTTCTGCATAATATTTTACAGTTAGCCCTATTTTATGATTTTTAATAATCTGCGCTATATCACCCACTGGATTTGCTATTATTGGTTTTCCTGCTGCCATATAGTCGCCTACTTTTATAGGATTTCTACCCCTGTTTGTTGGAGTATCTTTTAAAGGTAGATAACATATATCAATTATTGCGGTTAATTCAGGAATTAAATTGGATTTTACATAACCAGTTATTATAATGTCATTTTTAAATGGATGTGTATCAAATTTTTGCTGCAATCTTTTTTCTAATGGCCCAACTATTAAGAGTAATACATCTTTTCTTTTTTTTCTTATTATTGAAAATCCATCAAGTATTAGTCCTAAATCAGCCTGACCTAAACCAACAAAACCTAAAATTTTTTTATTTTTATTAATTTTATATTTTGTTTTTAAATTAATAATTTTATTTTTTGGAAGTGGTTTAAATCTTTCAATATCTGCACCTGAGGGTATATGGAAGATTTTATCTTCTTTTATTTTTAAATTTATAGCTCTTTGTTTTAATGTGTAAGATGTGGTGGTTACAAAATCAGCTCTTTTTACAATATCTTCTTCTAAAAATTCTTCTATCATTGTCTCTGGTGTTAATCTACCTTCAGAGTTAATACCACCTTTTCCCCACCAGTCATCCCAGTCAGCAAAGTGAATTGTTTTTCTATGAAAAAATTTTGCTTTTAATAAAGGGAAATAAATATTTGGTTTATGGGCAAAAGTGTGTATCAAATCATATTTATTGAAAACGCAGTGAAAGATTCTATATAAAATATCAAGAGGTCCCCAACCACCACGGGTTCTATCAAGAAATTTTGGGGTTTCAATTATTTTTATACCATCTTCAATATAAGAAACTGGGCTAAATAATCTTTTAGGGGATAGAGTTAATAACGTTATATCATTACCCAATTTTGCAATATGTTTTGCAAAATTAAAAGCCCTGAAATATGTCCCTTCTCCTTTTATATTATGGTTTAAATAAAGTATTTTCATAGGTTTATTGTATTAGAAATTGAAAATTTTTCAATAATAAATAGAAATTTAATCTTTCTTTAATAAATTGTATGTAAATTATTTATTATTAACCGAGAAAAAATAAAGAATTATCTTGAAAGAATAACAAAAATATTGTATATTTAGGATTCCTAAATATTTTTATTACTAACCAAAAGGAAGATAGAATGGATAATGCAACAAAAGAACTTATAAGCACCTTAAGATACATGACAAATTTGATGAAAAAAAGCAGACCCATACTTCCTGAAGGTATGAAAAAAATTACTCTTGGACAATTGCAGGTTTTGGAATGTTTATGTGAACATAAAAGGATGAGAATGAGCGATCTTGCAAAAGAAGCAAATGTAAAACTTCCCACAATGACAGAACTCGTTGATAATCTGGTAAAACAGGGGATGTTACAAAGAGAAAGAAAAGAAGATGATAGAAGAACTGTCTGGGTAACAATATCGCCTGATGTTGAAAAATTTGCAAAAAAAATGATGAAAGAACACGAAAGATATATAGAAAAAATAATGTCTGTATTGTCGTATAAAGAAAAAAAACAGGCAACAAAAATTATTTCAAAATTAATAGAAAAATTAAAAAAAGATGAAAATATTAAGTTAAAATAATAATAATGTTTATGGAGGATTTTATGTATAAAAGGATATTTTTTGTGTTATTTATGATATGTATTTTTAATTTTTCTTTAAATGCGCAGGATAATATAAACCAAAAAATAACAGGAACAGCAGAAACCATCATTGATTTTTCCTATGCTTTAAAAGAATCAATATCAAAATCATCATCAATAAATCAAGCCCTTTTTGATTATTATAAATCAAAAGCTGTTGTTGAAAAGACATACGGAATGTTTGATTTGCTATTAAGCGGCAGCGTCGCCTATACAGACAGTAAAGCATATCCAACCTCATTGCTTTCCCCTGAGGAAACAAAAGTTTTAGTATATAAAGCATCACTTGCTAATAAATTATTTACAGGTGGATTTTTATCGCTGGATTTTTCATCTACGAAAACCGATATACTATATCAAAATATTTCAATACCCGGTTTTTCACCTTCTTTGTTTACAGGTGCTATAAATCCATCGTATAAACCAGTTTTATCACTTACTTATACGCAGCCACTTTTAAAAGATTTTTGGGGTAGACCTGATGAAAAAGCAATTAAAATTGGAGAACTTTCAGTAAAACTTGCAAAAGAAAATTTAAAAAAGGCAATACTTGATAATGTAACAAATTTAAAAGAATTGTATTTATTTTATTATATGGCAGAAAAGATGTTGCAGATTCAAAATGATTTTTTCAGTGATGCAGAAAAATTATACAAGGAAACAGTACAATTAAAATCACTTGGTTTGCGTGAAGAAACAGATATACTGCAGGCAAGAGCATCAATGCTTTCTGCTAAAGCAGAATTAGAGCCGGCTGCAAATCAGGTAAAACTTGCAAGAGAGAATTTTTTAAATGTTGCAGGTTTTAAACAAGATGAGTGGGACAAAATTACTTTAAAGATTGAAGAAATAAACGAAGATGTATATATACCAGAACTCACAGAAGAACTTGAAAATCTTTTGGTTGATTTGTCACCACAGGTAGTTATTGTAAAGTGTTCTCTTGATATGGCAAAAACAGGCAAAGAAATTGCAGATAATTCTGCTTTACCTTCACTTAATCTTATAGGCAGTTATGGTATAGAAGGATTTGGCGCAAATCTTAATGATTCTTTTGATATTTTAACAGATAATAAATATAGAAATTTTATGATTGGGGCTAATTTTTCATGGTCATTTCCAAACAGGGCAGGTAGTGGTGAAGCAAAAAGTAAAGATGAAGAATATAAAAAGGCACTAGAACAGTACGATTTTTTAAGAAACCAAACAAAAATAATGATAAGAAATGCTTATAGGACCCTTGTGACTGCTAAAAATAATTATGAAATGAAAAAAGAAGCAAGACAATTAACAGAAAAAAGATTGAATTTGCAGAAAAAAAATTTTTCACAAGGTAGAATTTCACTTCGTGAACTTATAATGACACAGACAGATTTTAACCAGGCGAGGATAAAAGAAGTTACATCCTATGTTGATTATATAAAAGCTGTTAGCCAGTGGAATAAGATAAGTGGAAAATATGATGGTTATTTTAATGAATACATAATGGGAAAGGAGTAAGGAATGGGACTTAT
>JAOAIN010000017.1 GCA_026414685.1 Candidatus Goldiibacteriota bacterium | reverse complement strand
AGGTGTTGCTATATATTGTTCTGTGGCTTTTGTTATATCAGGAATTTGAGCATTTAATAAAATTCTAGCACCAGAAAAAGGGACTCTATTAGGACTTTTTTCAGCTGCACCAACAACTATTGTATCAACTATTACTTTATCCCTTTTTATCAAATCAATATGATCTGATGTATAAGAATCAACAACAATATTTTCTTCTGCAGCAGCCATGGTGGCTACCTTGGCAAGTTCCATATCCTTATCTTTTATCTCATCAATATTTTGTTTAAAAGCTACAAGTGCATCATGAGTTCTGCTGAAAATTTCCATGTAAAGTTTGGTAAAATCAATAAGAACTTTTGCAACAGCATCTGACTTTGGGGCAAATGAATCTCTACTTTTTATATCTTCTGGTGATAATTTATGTCCTTTTTGTAAAATATTAAAATAAGAATTTAGCAAATCAAAATTCATCTTAAAATTTTTGAGCCGATTTGGATCAATATTGGCAATTTTTTCTATTAAAGGCAAAACTGTTCTTGAAATATTTGCTCCTGCTTTTACAGCATCATTTCTTTTCCATTCAAGAGTTGCCTTTAATTTTTTGGGGTCTATTTTTTCTTCTTTTGATTTCTTTTTTTTACCTGTTGTATCTATTAACTCCAATTTTCCTTCTGCAATCATCTTCCATTTTTCAAGTATTGAAATAACAACATTTGAAAATTGACTCTCTTCCTTTTTATCAAAATTTTCAAGGAGCCAATTATATATATTTGTATCAAGAAGCTCTATAACCCTGCCATTTATCTCAACTTTATCTGCAATTGCTCCAGTATTTAAAAATAACATCTGATGTCTGTTTAATTTATTCATTCTTTCATTAATTAGACAGGAAACAAGGGTATTATAAGCATTTCTTAATTTATTTACTTTAATAACATCATCTATTTTATTACCGCTATCTGTTTTTTCTCTGACATAGAATTCAATAGCATCAAGTACTGTCTCCTGAACCTCTGAATTAATACCTTCAAATACCTTATTTATTGCCTCACCTTGTGCAATTGTTTCTGTATCAGCCATATTATTATCTCCTTTTGTAAAAAAGTTTTATCTTATGAAACATTTAAATTAAAAAATTTTATTAAATAAATTATAAAAACTTTTTATTTATTGCTTGATAACCTTTTAGTTAATGCTTCGTTAATAATAGAAGATATTTTTAGATTTTTCATCAATATTTTTTTAAAATCTGCTTTGTAAAGCACAAATAACTCTGTTGGTTCTTCGGCAATTACAGTCGCGGTCCTTGGTAAATCTGTAACAAGAGCCATTTCACCAAAAAAATCACCAGTTGTAAGTGTTGCCACCTTCTTGGAACTTAAACCTTTTTTAATATGAACCGAGACCTCACCAGAACCAATTATGTAAAATTTGTCCCCGATTTCACCCTGTTTTATTATTGTTTCGCCTTTTTTTACTTTTCTTTTTCTCAATGCCTGGATTAGTTCATCCAGTTCGCCAAAACTCAAATTATAAAAAAAATCAACTTTTTGCAATGCATTACGAAGCATTGAAAAATCATCTTGTATATTTGGCATTTCTCACCTCTTGAAATATAAAATTATTTTAATATCTATATATTTTTTTGTCAATAAAAAATTTTTGGTGATTTGGGAATAAGGAAAGACATGGTATACACTTGAAAAAGTTAAAAATATAAATAAGCTAAATACTTCTAAAATAATATTTTATTTCTTTATTTTTCATTTAATTTAAGCTTCCTGGTTAATTTATTTTAACTTTTTGTCAGGCGTTCGGCGTTCTACTAAAAACTGCAATTGTAATAATTTACCTTATCACAACTATCTTTTCCTTTGCCTCATAATATGGACTCTTTGCAACAACTATATATATACCACTTACAACTTTTTTGCCTGCAGAATTTGTGCCATCCCATATCACTTCTCTTTCACCAGATTGCTCTGTTATGTTTTCGTCAAATAATTTCTTTATCAGAACACCATTTCTATTAAATACATTTACTTTATGGTCCCCACCACCATAAATCTTAAAAACAATCCTACTTCTTTCTGCATTATCTGGTTTTATAACATTTTTAAACACAATCAAATCCTGTCTTGAAATTGTTTCTTTTGTATATGAACCATCTGATTCACCATAAACATTACATAAATCAGTTCCCTTTACAATGACTTTATCAATATCACCAAAGCCTGTCTGTTTTGGATATAATACCCTGTACTTTTTTGTCTCTCCTGGAATTAATTCTGCTGTGTATGAAAAAATTACCTTTTTGGTTGGTGGACATCCACAATGCGGATAAATATCAACAACAGGCAACGTTTTAAGTATTACAGAACTTTCAATTTCAATTATCACATAATCCGAGTGTTCAGGATTATAAATAAGATGCACTGTATATGTTGGCGTTGTTGTTCCATTGCAGGTTGGAGTAATAACAGGTGAATGTGTCACTGTGAGTGTAACCGGTGTGGATATTGTAATTGTTTGGGTTGGAGACGGTGTGTTTGTCATGGTTGCTGTTGCTGTCGGAGTTGCTGTCATTGTAATAATAAGTGTTATTGTTTGTGTCATAGTAGGAGTCATACTTGGCGTGACCGTAGGTGTAAAAGTATTTGTAGGAGTGAGTGTTTGTATTAAAGTTCTGGTAAAAGTCGGTGTTGGATATTTTGAACAACCATCAAACCAAACAAGCATATCATAATTACTACCTATAACATCACTATACCCTGTGACAAGATATGTGCATAATGCATAAATCAACACCCCTTTTGCCCAGTCATTTCTACCAGAATCATATATTCCATAACCAACACTGTTATAAGATAAATCAAGAGAGCCATTTATCAGTAATTTCCAGAGAATAAGATCTGTATTTGCTCCATTATATATTGTTCCTGCAACAACTATTTTTCCATCAAAATCCAATCCAATATCAACACCTATCCCAGGATATGTTTCAAATATAAAAATTCCATTTATTCCAAATGTAACATCTATTGTCCCACTTGATGTTAATTTAATTACTATCATCTTCTTACAGGTAATTACACAGCCACTTCCATCATCAACATAACCTGTAATATAAATCTCTCCTGTTACAGTCACTACAATTGAAATTGCTTCACAGTTTAAATGATTTTTAAGAATATCATAGTAAATATAACAATTACCACCATTAAATGAAGGATCAGGAGTGCCATTTGGTAGCAGTTTCCATACTGCAATTGCCTTACAAGAAGGTGTGCAACCTGCTCCATAAACAGTCACATAACCTACAATATAAATATTGAAATTAATATCATCAATATACACTTTATAACCAGCATCATCTCCACCTGAATAATCATACAAACAATATCCAACTCCAGAACAGAAACTTAAATCATAAGAGCCATCTGGATTACATCTTATAATAATCATATCATAGTTGCTTCCATTCCATGTTTTACTTACAATTAATATTCTTCCCATTGAATCAAATGTTATATAACTTTTAATAGAAACATTGATATTTACGGTAACTGATGTATAAATAACATATCCACTGCCACTTCCAAAAGTTGTATCAATAGTTCCATTAGCATTTAATCTATATACCACAAGATTTTTACATGTTCCGCCACAGCCAATAACATATCCTGTAACATAAATATAACCATTTATGTCAACATATATTGATATACCATCTTCAAAGACAAAAGTAGTTCCAGGCACAGGGCATTCCATGATTCCATCTCCACCACCAAATGATGTATCAAGTGTGCCATCTATTTTGTATTTCCATATAACAGAGATATAACACGTGCAGTTATCATCCCATACAATACCAACGACAAGAAATGAACCATCAGGTAATTTAACAATCTGCTCTCCTTTATCTGCACCACCATCTATGTCATCTATAATAACTGTAAATCCTGGTGTGGGGATAGTAATAGACATAGTCAATGTAATTGTCGGTGTTACTGTTCTGGTTACTGTCGGTGTTACCGTGCGAGTTGCTGATACTGTTACTATTCGGGATACTGTTGGTGTTACAGTTGGAGTTGACGTTGGTGTTACTGTGCGAGTTATTGTATTTGTAGGCGGTGTGCCAGTTATTGTAAATGAAAATGTTGATGTAATAGTTCTTGTCAAAGAAGCTGTCATTGTGCGGGATATTGTTGGTGTTACAGTGGGAGTTGACGTTGGTGTTACTGTGCGGGTTATTGTATTTGTCGGAGGTATTACAGTAATAGTGGATGTTGGAGAAATATTTGGCGTAGGAGTCCACAAATATGGATACAATTCAATACAATCAAGTGAAAAATCAAAAGTCATTGCATCATTAGTTCCGTTCTGCCATTGAATCTTTTGCATTACCTGTAAAACATCATCAAGTGAATATATTTCATTTGACCAGGTAGGTTGTGTAAAATCATTAAAAGGTATCCAAAATTGTGTCCAGGATGAAGGCGGAGTGAATGTATATTCATATAGAGCATTATCCAGATGAATTGTGCTTCCAACTCCTTTTGGAACTAACATCACTTTATATGTAGTTATACCGCTTCCCCTTGCCCAAAATCTTAATCCTCCATTTGCCGATTTAAAAGGTCTTAAATCAACT
This sequence comes from Candidatus Goldiibacteriota bacterium, assembly GCA_026414685.1. Taxonomy (GTDB): domain Bacteria; phylum Oederibacteriota; class PGYV01; order PGYV01; family DSYL01; genus DSYL01. The sequence continues at coordinate 20,325 of JAOAIN010000017.1, read as the reverse complement.
GTTTCTCCTGTCTGGGTTATTCTGTATTTTAAATCAGTTCCAAAACCAAGGAATGGATAACAATTCAATGCAGGCGTTGCTGATTGTTTTACTCCTGTTACTTGTAAATAAAATGAACTTCCACTTATTCCACCGGATGACATTGTTACCACTGAACCAGGGGCTGGCCAGATATTACAAACTAACATACACGTACTCCTGTCTGCGTATGTATACCACTCCCCACCCCAATCATTTAATCCATTATTATCATCAAAACAATCAAGTAATTGTCCTGATACAGGTAGTGTGGGTGTAGATGTATTCGTTGGGATCGGGGTAATTGGATTACATGAAACATTTCTTAAATCATGAAAATTCCCCGTCATTAATAATAATGTAAGTAATTGTATTGTGCTACTATAATATGAATCATTTATATCAAAACTAATTGTTTTTGTATAATAATTGGTCAGTGAGCTTGAATATATGCTGCTGTACATAAGTGCACAACCAGCAGGTCCTACAAAACATGCTTTATTTAATGTTCCTTCAACAGAATTATCGCTTATACGATAACCGTCCTTAACATCTGCAGGGGCTATACTATTAAAAAATGATGCTAACAGATTTACTTCATCTCCTGAGCTATTTATTACATTTCCATACCATAACCAATCCATTGCATATCTCCATGGAACACGGCATGAATTATATTTATACAGCTGACCATCACATCCCTCTGTGCATGGATTATCATACCTGCGTGCACCTGTTGATACATCACATATTTCACCCACGAGTCCGCTACTTGAATTCCTGTTAGTATTTATATTATTTAAACATCTCTGCACCACATTGTCCCATGTTGTTTGATATGTTCCACCTTCTACCTCACCAAATACTCTGAAGAATGCCGGAGAGTAGTATGAAGGATATCCCCAGTCATTCCATGCATCTCCTGGTTTCACACTAAATGACCCTGCATTTATATCATATTGCCTGCATCTTGCTATTTCTGTTGCTGCAAGTGTTTGATAATTATATGCTCCACCACTGCCCCACTGATAATGAGCCATTAAAAGTGCAAATGCTATATCAAAGTCAGCATCTGATGCTGAATTCTGGTCTACTATTGTTGTCCCATTGTTTTCTATTAACCATGGCATTAATTGTGATGTCTTTCCTGATGACCTTGCTACTTTAAATGCCCATAAATTATTAAATAATGTCTGGTCATTGAAATAAACAGATAGCAGCATTCCATATGCCTGACCTTCTGATAATGTTCTGTTATTAATTCCATTTATTGGTTCTGGACTTATTACTCTTTGACCTGGACTTGCATTAACTACATATTTACTTTTCCACTGGTTGTATTTATTAAGTAAATCACTCGCACTGTAACTTGTTATTCTAATTCCATTTGGATAATCACAATCTATAGGGAATGGAAAATTAGCAGAACTTGCAAAAGTTATTGAATATAATAAAAATATTATGATAAAAACTTCTATGATGATTATTTTTATATTTGACTTCTTCATATCAAAACCTCCACAACCACTTATTTATAACTTTGACAGATTGCTTTCATTTTTGTTCCAAATATTTTTCATTTTTTAAATTCAATATCCAGTGTTAATCTATGAGTATCACCTAAAAAATCAAATGGTTGGTAAGCGTATGAAAATCGCACACTCTGCAGGTTAATCCCAAAACCAAAGGAAAACCTCTCTGCATCATGGCGAAGCCCTATACCTGCTCTTAAACTTAAAAACTTCTGAAAACATAAATCTCCACCGAAATCAAGAGTTGGTAATTCATCCTTTGTCATTAACCTGTTTGTATCAATTGCAAGTGTAAATAACATACTATCAAACACACTAAATTTGCATCCTAAACCCACCTTGAAATTTATCGGCATCTCATCAACAATATCTATATATGCTGTCTGATAACCAATATTCTGCACTACTAATGCACCATACATATCCGGATTTCTTCCTATAATAATCAATGTTCCAAGGTCGCCAGCAAAACCAGTTTTTGTATATTTATAAAGAAAACTGTTAAAATATTTCAAATTAATACCGGCAAGAAAAAATGAAGCTACAGGATAACTGTATGACAAAGTAACTGTAATATCCCTATTATCTATATTTCCTACTTCATCACCAAATTCATCATATTCAACAAAACAGAATGTATAATTGTATAAAACTCCAAGCCCTATTGCACCTAAAAATCCTATTGGATAAATACCACAGAAATATTCATAATTTGTATCACCAAAAGATGTAAAATGAGTGAGTGAAATAACAGGATTTGGGGTAAGCATTAGCCCTGCAGGATTAAAATAGATTGAATTTACATCTCCACCAATTGCACAATGTGCATTTGACATTGATGCTGATTTTGCATTTGGATTTATACGCAGAAAATCATTCCCAACTCCACCGGAAGAAAAAATAATTGTTTTAAAAAAAAATAATAAAATGATGATGAAAAATATTTTTTTCATCCCTCACCTAATTTTTGTTATTTTATTACAAGTGTTTTTATCTTTTTCTCTACAATATCCGTTTTTAAATAAATATAATATATTCCAGCTCCTGATATATTGCCTTTTGCATCTCTGCCATCCCATGTTGCCTCATAAACTCCAGTATTTTTATTTTCATTTACAAGTTCTCTAACCAATTCACCATTTCTATCATATATAATTATCTTAACTTGACATTGATTCTGTATTTTGTATCTTATTAATACCTTTTCACCTTTTATCGGATTTATTATATTATTAAAAATTTTGTAATCTTCCCTTAAATATCTTATATCAGAAGTTTCTATTTTATTCGGCTCTTTCTTAACTTCTGCCACCGCTATTTTTTCCCCTGTTACTTTTCCTGATTTTATATCTTCTGGTTGATGGATATAAGTATTATATACAACTTCTTCTTTTTTACTTTTATCTTTTATTACTATCTGTTTTTCTTTTTCTTCGGAAGAATTATTTTCTTGTTGCGGCGGCCTGTTTATCTCACTTACCTTAATTTCATGCTTTTCTACTTGCTTTATTTCTGATGCTATTGTTTTCTTGTCTGAAATATCTTCTTTATTAATATTATATACAATATTGTCTTTTTTTACATTAAACAAATTATCCTTAATATTATATACACATAATAAAACAAAAAATAAAACTAAAGTAATAGCTGCTGCAAAAGCTGGTTTTAGAATTAATAATTTATTCATGAAATCAAAAACAGAAGGTCGCGGTTCCCCTATTTTATTCCACACCCGATTATTAAAATCATAAGGTGCTTTTATTTTTTCTTTTGTGTTCAGTGCGTTTTTTATTTTCAAAACAGCGTTATATTCATTTAAACATTTTCTACATGATTTAATATGAGACAATACATACTCATCTTTTATTTCAAATCCATCAAATAATTTGTTTATCTGTTCTTTTGCTTTTTTGCAGTTCATTTTATACTCCATATTTTATTAATTTCTCTTTTATCTTTTCTCTTGCCCTGTTTAGCGTTGATTTTATACTGCCAAGTGGTAGTTTCATTATTTCACTTATCTCTTTGTATTCAAAGCCCTGAATATCCCGCAATATGAAAATCTTTTGCTCTTTTTCTGATAAATAAGCAATCTGCTTCATTATCAATTCCCTTGTTTCTTTGTATTCTATTTGTCTATCATGTAAATCTCTATGGTTAGGAATATTTACATGTTGACTATCATCTTTTTCTTCATCCAGTGACTCGGTCTCGTAATATTTTCTTCTCCTGTATTTGTCCAGTTTATTTATACAAAGATTTACACATATCCTGTAAATCCATGTTGAAAACCTTGATTTGAATTCAAAGCTTTTTATGGAATTATATACACTGTAAAAGACCTCCTGAGCCATATCAAGAGCATCGTCTCTGTTCCTCAAATATTTATAACATATATCTATAACTGTTTCTCTGTAAAAAGTTATTATATTGTCAAATGCTTTTTTATCGCCTTTTTGCGCTTTCTTTACTTCCTTTATATCTATCTCTCTCATCTTTTATCCTTTGACAGAATACTTTAAAAAAAGTTCCAAAAAATTATAAATTTTTAGTTAATTATTATATCAAATTATGTTTATTATAAATATTATTAAAAATGCAATACCCTTATTTACTTGCATATTAAATTGTTTTAAATATTAAGTTAACCGTAAGTTAATGATTACAATTTAAACTAAAAATTTAAAAATCATAGATTCTAAATTTCACAGGAATGACATTTGTAAATTCACTTTTGCATATTGTATAAGCAGGGGGGCAATTATTTTTATATGCTCTTTCTAAAAGAAATAAGAAAACAGAGAAAAAACCATAAATTAAAAATCCTAAATTTTAAATTTTTTCTAGTCCTGCAAAATTTGCTGATAATACCTTTTTACCATGTTTTTTAAAAACAACTGTAAGTTTATAATCATCACCATGTGGCTCTATTTTCAAAATTACACCTTCACCCATTATTTTATGTCTTACCTTTTCTCCTGGTTTGTATAATGGCGTCTCATCAATATATTCTTCAAATCGTGGTTGCATATCTTCTATAAATGAATCTTTATTTATATATTCTTTTATTAGTGTTTTCCCTTTTATTTCTAAAAGTTCATATGGTATTTCATCTATAAATCTTGAAACAGAACTTATATTTTTTGAACCATATTGCCTACGAAAAAGTGTGGTAAATAAAAAAAGCCTTTTCTTAGCACGAGTCATACCAACATAGCATAACCGTCTCTCTTCTTCAATACCGCCCGGTTCATCAATACAATTTTTATGTGGAAATAAATCTTCATTCATTCCGGCTATAAATACATTATCAAATTCAAGCCCTTTTGCACTGTGAATGGTCATAAGTGTTATTGCATTGGCATTTTTATCCATTCTATCTATGTCAGTTATCAAAGCGACCTGATTTAAAAAATCTTCAAGTGTTGCATCCTTTCTTTTTTCTTCAAATTCCGAAATAGCAGATACTAATTCCCTTACGTTTTCTATGCGTTCATCTGATTTTATAGATGCATCGCTTTTCCAGTAATCAATATACCTGGTCTCAGAAAGAATAGTTTTTACAATCTCTGTAAGTGACATATTATTTCTATTTTCAGATATACCTTTTATCATATTGTAAAATTGATAAAATGATTCCTTAATACTTTCTTTTATATCAGGAATATTTTGAATATCTTTTATTGCATCAAAAATTGACATTTCATTTTCAATGGCATATTCTTCAAGCTTTGTAATTGAGGCCTCTCCAATACCACGTGGTGGTATATTTATGACTCTTTTAAAACTCAAAATATCATTTGGATTTACAATGAGTCTAAGATACGCAAGAATATCTTTTATTTCCATTCTTCCATAAAACTGTATCCCGCCAATCAATTTATATGGAATACCATTTCGTCTAAAACAATCTTCTATTACCCTTGATTGTGCGTTTGTCCTATAAAAAACCGACATATCCTTTAAATTTGCATCAGTGGTTCTTAATAATCTATCAACTTCTTTTAATATTGCTTCTGCTTCTTTTGTAGCATCTTCAGTATATGTGAGAACAATCTTTTGCCCCTGTTCATTTTCTGTCCAAAGTTCTTTATCTTTCCTTCCTTTATTTTTAGAGATTACACTATGAGCTGCTTTTAAAATTGTTTTTGTGGAGCGATAATTTTGCTCAAGCCGTATAACCGTTGCATCTGGATAGTCCTCTTCAAAATCAAGTATGTTTGTAATATCTGCTCCTCTAAATCTATATATTGACTGGTCATCATCTCCTACCACACAGATATTTTTATATTTTTCTGCAAGTGTGCTTACTAAAACATACTGAGAATTATTTATATCTTGATATTCATCAATTAAAATATATTTAAATTTTTCTTGATATTTATTAAGTATTTCTTTATCAATTCTGAATAATTCTATTGGTTTTTTAATTAAATCATCAAAATCAAAAGCATTATTAAACTTTAATTTTTCTTCATAAATTTCATATATCCTTGCAACGAGTTTTGAATTATAATCATTTGCATAAGAATAAAATTCTTCTGGAGTTAATAACTGATTTTTTATATCCTGTATCTTTCTTATAACTTCATATGGCTTTATCTGTTTTTCACTTATTTTTGCAAAATTCATACACTCTTTTACTAATCTTTCTCTATCATCTTCGTCATATATTGAAAAATTTTTAGAATACCCTATTTTATCACAGTGATTTCTGAGTATCCTGCATCCAAAAGAATGAAAGGTGGACATCCAAATTTTTTCTGCTTTCTTTCCAACAACTTTTTCAATTCTTCCTTTCATTTCCTCTGCTGCTTTATTGGTAAAAGTAACTGCAAGTATATTCTCAGGTGAAATACCATAAACAGAAATTAAATATGCTATTCTGTATGTGATAACTCGTGTCTTTCCACTCCCAGCCCCCGCTAAAATAAGTAAAGGCCCATCTTTATGCTTTACTGCTTTTAATTGATTTTCATTAAGAATTTCTTCAAAATTCACAAATCAATCTCCTAAAAATAAAAATTTTTTAATAAATTATATAATGGAATGTTTTATTGTCAAATGAAAAGATTTTTAGGGGAGCTCTTTGAGTTTAAAAAGTCCAAGTTGAATATATCCCATTATTTTTGTAAGCGGCACTCCAGTATTACTATACACATCAAAAATAGATGCCATAGGATTATCCTGCAGATATTTTTTTACCTTTTTAAATTCTTCTGTCTTTTCTATTTCTATTATTTGCCTTATTGTTTGTCTATCATGTGTCATTTCAATTCTCCTATTTTGCTATATATATCGAAATTTAATCAGCTTTCTTTAACAAAATGTTCTTTAATAGTTTCAAAAGAGTTCCAAAAAGTTTAAAATTAGTAAAAAATCGTCAATGTAGCTATTAATTTGCCAATTTTATGGTCTTTTGAATCTCTCCTAAATCATTTGTGTTTAAACATCTCTTGCCACTATCCCTTTTTCTCGCCATTCTTGAAAGAAAAGTACCAGCACCTATCTCAACAAAAGTATTGACTCCGTTTTTAAGCATGTTTTCAATACACAGATCTATACGGGATGGCTTAAAAATATAATCTAAAAATTTTTCTTTTATTTCTTGGACACTTTCATAATATTGTCCTGTTGTCTGACATAAAATTCTATATTTTGGTTTATCCATTTTTATTTTCAAAAAATGTTCTTTTAATTTTTCAGCAATTGGTTTTAATATTGAAAAACATGCATATTCTTCATTTGGTAAATCAATTAAACTGGCGTTTAATTTCTTAAACATTTCAAGAATTATTTGGTGAGCCTTTTTTTCATATACTATAATACTGCTCTCCTTACCATTATATGAAACCATATCAATTTCAATTTTATTTTGTAATTCTTTTATTATCTTTTCGGTCTGTTCAACAGGAACTGAATTTACAAGCAAATGATGAAAAAAATCACGTCCAACTTCTTGTAAAATCATTTCCCTCTTTTTAAATAAAAAATCCATTGCGTCTTCAAAAGATATTGATTCAGATGATGCAAGCGCCATGATTTCACCTGATTTGTATCCCATCATTTGTTCAGGAGTTACTTTGTATTCTTTTAAAAGATCAAAAACACCACGCTGATAAACTGCGTTAATAATTATTCCATTTTCTTCTCTTGATAACTCTTCCTGAGGCCCTAAAAAAGAAAGTTTATTTATTTTAAAATCCGGATACTTTTTTTCAACCTTATCATAATACTGTCTTACTATCCATGTAGAATCATATGCCTTTTTGCCAAGATTCACATATTGGTAACCTGCAGCAGTAAATAAATAACCAATAACAGCCATTATATTATACCTCTATTTATTTTTTTTTATAACAACCATGCCAAAATCACCAAAAGGTAGATTTATATTTTCTAAAAAATCATCAATAAATGGAAATAAATAAGCAATATTTATAGGTAAATAAAGAGTATAATTAATTCCAATTGAATATTCTCCCTTTTTATCAGAAAGGGCTATCTCAATCATTTTTTTTATTTCTCTGCCACACAGTGGCATTGCATCTTTATACACTTCTTTTCTTTCTTTTACTTTAAAAATTGTTGTTAAAGAATGTTTATTTAAAAAACCTATCCCTATTTTTTTTGAAGCAATTCTGTAAGCTTCTTTTATTGCTTGAATTTTATCCATAGAAAAAGCAAAAGAATGCATAAAAATTACATTTTCAAAACTGTTATCACCAACTGGTATTTTTTCATAAGAACTTATTATTATCTGTTCCTTTTTTATTGTTGATTTTTGTAGTGCTCTTTTAGCCATTTCGTAAACTGGTTCTACTCCCACTACATCCAGTTCAAGTTCTGATAAATACTGAACATATCTACCAGTGCCACAACCAATTTCTAAGACACGCTCTCCCCTTTTAAAACGCATGGAATTAATAAGTAATTCTTTTTCCTTTTCATCAACATACATCCCAAACGGGGATAAAAACCATCTTTCATAATCTCTTACAACTTCTGCATCAGATACCATTTTAATCCTTAAAATTATATTTAAAAATCTCTGTATAAATAGGACCGTTTGGTTTTAGGTCGCTCTTATATAAAACAATTTCACTCGCCATAGAATTTATTTCAAAATTATGTAGATATTCAGTTATATCTATGCTGCTTTTTGCTCTTGCTATTGTTATATGTGGAATATACTTTCTTTTTTCTTTTTCAAATCCAATATTTGCAAGCTTATTTTCCAGTTTTTTATATATTTTTTCAATTGTATCTGCACCATCCATCACATTGACCCAGATAATTCTTGCAGATGTAAGTGATGGAAATGCTGATAATCTCTTACACGATATTTTAAATTTTGAAATATCACTACAACTCTCTTCTATTATGTCTTTTATTTTTTCTATCCTCTTTTCCTGTATTTCACCAAGAAATTTTACTGTGATATGTAAATTTTCTTTTCTTATAAATCGTAAATCCTTTATATCAGGATAGAGTTTAAAAATCTCATCTCTTGCAATATCATTTAAAGGTATTCCAATAAAACTTCTCATTTATTTATACCATGTTTCTTTTGCCCAATTTATTGTATCTGCCATGCCATCTTCAAATTTAATTTTTGGTTGCCAATTAAGTAATTTTTGTGCCTTTGATATATCCGCCTGCATATGTTTTTGATCGCCTGGTCTTTCTGGTTTATAAATAACTTTATAATTTTTTCTACTTTTTCCAAACGCTCTTAAAATAAAATCAACAAGATTATTTATTGACATTCTTGTTCCAGAACCAATGTTAAAAACCTCTCCAAAAGATTTCTCATTATCAATTGCATTAATCCATGCCCGCGTGACATCTTTTATATGGACATAATCCCTTGACTGCTCTCCATCTCCAAATATTGTTATTGGTTCACCGCGTAACACATTTCCTATAAATATGGATACAACTCCCTGATAAGGATTTGTAAGTGACTGTCTTCTGCCATATACATTGAACATACGAAAAGCTGTAACATTAAGTTTAAAAGAAAGATCTTTTCTAAGTCCTGTTGCAAGACAGTAACGTTCTCCGGCATATTTCGTTATACCATAGTATGAAATAGGTCTTGTGCTCATTGTTTCTTTTATCGGAATTTTATCCGGTACTCCATAAGATGTCATTGATGAAGCATAAAGTAAACGTGGAACTTTAAACTTTATTGCTGCGTTTATTATATTTATTGTTCCTAAAACATTTGTAAATAAATCCGCTGCTGGATCGTGAAACGATTTTATTGTAGATGCGCAACCAGCGATGTGAAAAATAACATCTATTCTTTTTTTAAAACATTTTTCAACATCTTTTGGTTTTTTAACATCTCCTTTAATAAATATTGCTTTGGGATTTATATTTTCTTTTAAACCGGTTGATAAATTATCAATAATTGTGACCTTATAACCCATATTTATAAGTTCATCTGCAAAATTACTACCTATAAAACCTGCACCGCCTGTTACAAGTACATGCTTTGCCATTTTAACCTCCAGTTTATGATTAAAAACGTTCTAAAAATAGTTCAAAGATAGTTCTTGCATAGTTCTTAAATAGTTTAACTACTTACGAACTATTTAAGCACTATTTACGAACCTTTTTTATTTTTCCAGTCCCAATCTTAACTTCCAAACAACAATAATAGCTTCTAATACAACTCTGCGTGACATCTTTGATGTTCCTGAATGTCTATCAACAAAAATTATAGGAATTTCTTTTATTCTAAATCCTTTTTTCCATGCTTTATAGTGCATCTCTATCTGAAATGCATAGCCATCAGAGTGAATTTTATTCAAATCAATAGCTTCTATTACATTTCTTCTATAGCATTTAAAACCACTGGTGCAATCACTAAGTGGTAGTCCTGTAATAACACGTGCATAAAAATTTGCAAATTTAGAAAGTATGAGCCGACTTATTGGCCAATTTACAACACTCACTCCATTTATATATCTTGAACCAATAACCAAATCATAATTTTTTATCTCTTTTAAAAAATCTGGAATATATTTAGGGTCATGAGAAAAATCAGCATCCATCTCAAAAATCAAATCATATTTCTCCTTCAATGCATATCTAAAACCATCAACATATGCTTTACCAAGTCCTGATTTATAAGGTCTTTTTATCAAATGTATTGTTTTATCTTTTTTCTTAAAACTGTTTACAACTGATACAGTGCCATCAGATGAATTGTCATCAACAACTAAAATATGAAATTTTTTATTTACTTTTTTTATTTCTGGTATCAATCTTTTAATATTTTCTCTTTCGTTATATGTAGGAATTATTATTAATGTTTTCATTGTTGCCTCATATTATTTATTATAGCATAGATTTTATTTGAAGATAAAATAACTATAAAAAATAAATATGATAAAATTGCTAAAATTAAACCTACCAAAATATCCTTTTCATCAAAATAAAACAAAATATTGTGAGTTCCTGGCGGCACATATGTTCCGAGCGCATTATAATTTACTTTGTATAGTTTACTAGGCGTTCCATCAACTAAAACTTTCCAGTTTTTATAATATGATGTCGTATTTACAACAAAAGTTCCCTGCTGTGTAATAACATCAGATTCTATTCTAACCGGAGAATATTTTTTTATATTTAACTGGCCTTCGTCTAGAATACTATCAGGCAAAAAATCTGTGACAATTGCATCCATTCCGGTAAATCCATCTGACATCATTAAATTCAATACTGATTGTTCATCTTTTATATATAATATTTTATTTGTAGTAAATAGCCTTTCCTTTGATTTAATATCCTTATAAAGATAAACACCATTAAAAGCATGAACCTGAGTAAAATCTGGTATATTTATCTCTCTATCAATCAAATAATACTTCACATTGAAAAATCTATTTATGTTCAATTTATTCAAAATGCCCCTGTTTTGCATTTCCATGAAATATTTTGGAGCAAGACCATGTAAACCACTAACCATTTCTATCCCGTAGTATATTCCCCTGTTAGGTCCAAATATTTGATCAAAATTTATAACCCTGAATGGATTTTTATCCTTTTTTAGTTCATCTATTAAGGGATGTTTTTGTATAACTAAATTTTCAAAATATTCAAATTTCAAAAAATTTTTTTCAATTCTGTAATTATCAATAAAATTTACTAAGATTAGCAATAAAATAAAAACAAATACAGATTTTATTCTACTGGTTATAAATAAATAAAATATTGTCAAAACAGCAGCTGAAATAAAAAAAAGATATATGATATCACTTTTAATGTTATCAAGTATTTTCTCAAGTATTTTAAAATCAATATTACCACCTTTTGTATTTTTATATCCGGTAATTACCATTTCCTTTATACCGCCGGTTATAAAAAATAAAAATGATAAAAAGATTATCACAATCATAAGATAAACTATTATTTTAAATCTTTTAAATAATATCTTTTCATTCAATATTCTTTTTATTATATTTTCAAGACCTACACATGAAAGAACAATTAAAAAAAATGTGGCAATATAAAAAAATCTTGAAGGATTTCTGAATTGTTTAAAAACTGGTATATAATAAAATATATCATATAAAATACCATATTTGCCAAAAGAAAGAATTGTAAAAATAATAATATTTATTATAAAAAATAAATATAAATTTTTATGTTGAGAAGAAAATGTAACAAAAGGTAAAAATAATAAACACGTAACACCAAAATAATAGGTTGTTAATATAAAAGGCATGAATCCCCAGTATGTCTCATTATAAAGACCAAAAAAGTTAGGTAAAATAAATGTTATCAATTCAAAAGGATGAAATGACCAAGATACAAAATGTTCAAAAGAAAAATCTTCTCGCCAAGAATAATTTGTATAATTTAAAGATGGCAAAAATTGCATTGCAGAAAACAAAAGCGAAAAAACACATATCACAGAAAAATAAATTACTAATTTTATTCTTTTATTTTTATCTTTCTCTATCAATAAAAAATATATCAAATAAAATAGTATACCCAAAACTGTATATGCCATTATCTGCATGCCAGTTGCAAGCATCTGTAGCGACAGAATAAAAGCAGCAGATAAAAAATATTTTATATTATTTTCTGAAAATGCTTTATGGCTAAAATAAAATGCAAACGGTATAAGACACGCAGCTTTTACATTATTTATATGACCAGCGTAAATATAAGATAAAATAAATCCAGAAAGCATAATAACTGATGCTCCAAAATATGCAGAAAACCTTGAAAGATTAATACTGCGTAAATAAAGATACATTCCCCAGCATGCAATGAAAAGATGAATTATAATATCATACACATAAAATTTATAATAAGGTATGTTTAAAAGAATTATTATTAAATCAGTTGGATAAAAGAAAAGTAAACTAGATGATGCAATCATTGGCATGCCAAAATAAATATCAGGAATCCAAGAAGGCAAACAATTGAATTTATGTATTGCATTTCTTGCAAATTCATTAAATGCAACATAAATATTAACAGCATCATGACCGAATACAAATTTTCCATCTATTACTGCTTCTTTGAATAAAATAAAAACCCCTGTAAAAAAAAGCAAAAATACAAAAATTTTTTCTTTTCTATTTTCCATTTTTAAACCATTCAATGGTTTTTTCAAGACCTTCTTTTAATTTTACTTTTGGAACCCAGTTTAAAATTTTTTTTGCTTTTGTAATATCTGGTTTTCTTCTCACTGGGTCATCTTCTGGAAGCGGTCTGTATATTATTTTTGACTTTGACCCTATCATATTTTTAATAATAATAGCTGCCTGTTTTATAGTAAATTCATCAGGGTTGCCAAGATTTATAATTTGATTTTTTGCTTCTTTCATAAACATTGCTTTTATTAATCCTTCCACCATATCCGATATATAACAAAAACTTCGTGTTTGTGAACCTTTTCCATATACAGTAATAGGCAAATTATTTAGGGCCTGATATATAAAATTTGAAATTACTCTACCATCGTCTTTCTGCAATCTTGGGCCATAGGTGTTAAATATCCTGATTATACGTACATCTAAGCCATATTTTCTATTGTATTCCATTGTGAGTGCTTCTGCAAATCTTTTTGCCTCATCATAACAACTACGTTTTCCAACTGGATTTACATTGCCCCAGTAATCCTCTTTTTGGGGATGAATTTTTGGATCTCCATATACTTCTGAAGTTGAAGCAAGCAAAAATCTAGCTTTATATTTTCTTGCAATTTCTAAAATATTATATGTTCCATTAGCATTTGTTAAAAGTGTTTCTATAGAATATTTCTGATAATATGGTGGAGATGCATAAGATGCAAGATGAAAAATATAATCTATTTTTTCTTTTAATTCTAAAGGTTTAATTACATCATGCTTTATAAATTTAAAATTATTATTTTTTAATATCAATTGAAGATTAGATAATTTTCCTGTTCTTAAATTATCAATGCAAATTACCCTATATCCTTTTGAAATTAGTGCTTCGCAAAGATGTGAACCAATAAATCCTGCTCCACCTGTCACAAGAGTTATTTTTTGCATATTTTCTCCTTATTATAAATATTTTATATTTTAATATAATTTCTAACATATATAAAGATAAAATTTATTCATTTAAAGTGTATTGATTTAATTATTTTAAAAATATAATTTAGATTGTTTTATTAATAACTTTATTTTCATCAAAATATTTATCATAAATAAAAATTAAAAGATTAATTATTATAAGTGCTATCATACCTGATATGCCAGTGATACCTGTTGTAATTTCATTTCCACCTTTTAAATATACTATTGAAATTCCTGGCGAAGCATTTAATACTCCATGCATTATTGCAGCAGCGATTACAGAACCTGTTTTATGAACAATATAAGTAAATAAAGGGGAAAGTAAAATTGTCCATATGGTCATCATAAAAATACCGGCAATGTGATATTTGCCATAATTATGTCCCTGAATAACAAGTGGTAAATGCCATACTCCCCAAATAGTTCCTGTTATTAAAGATGCTTTATAAAAACCTTTTTCTTTCAAAGCATTTAACAAAAATCCTCTCCAGCCAGCTTCTTCTCCGAATCCAAAAATTGCATTTACTGATGAACCAAAAATAACTGCATTTATAAATCCAATTATGAAATAATAATATTCTGTTTTAAATATTCTCTTCATATATTCTGACTGTTCTTTTGCTTTCTGTAACTGAATTTCATTTAAAGTTTTTGAAAATCTATTCATTAAATCAGACATTTCTGGATCTACTGAAACACCCGGTATTAATAAAGCTATTATAAAAGATAAATAAGCTAATATTAGTGGTATTAAAATTGCAGCTATATACCATGGAGTCCATTTAAAATATAAATTTATATTTGCTTTTACTGATTCTTTGTAAACAAATTTTGAAAGAAAAATTGAACATAAAAAAGGAATAAACATATAAAAAGATGTAACCATAACAGAAATAAAATTAGAAGTTGAATATGGTATTTTTAAATATAAAAGTGAATAAAGACCTGTTATCAGATAAACAGAAGAAACATAAATTAAAGGTTTATTTTTAATCATAACTTATCCTTTTTAATTTTTGGATTTACTGTAAAGAGTATAACCATAAAAAATTCTTGTAATTAAATTTTTAATAAATTTTTTAAAACTTTTAGCTTTTCTTTTAAAATATGAGTCTTTTTTTATATTCCATTTCTCATATAATTTATTTATATTTATAATCTCAAAATTATTACCATTTCTTTTTTTTATATCATTTAAAGTTATACTGCCAAAATGATGTACAAATGCACATCCTGTTATATAACTTTTGTATCCGAAATTTTTCAATTTTAAATAAAAATCTGTATCTTCTCCAATGCCTATTTCAAATTCTTCGCTGAATAGTCCCACTTTTTCAAATCTATCTTTTTTAATTACCATACAACATGCGAAAATACCTTCTTCTTTTATTTTTTTCATTTTATTTATAAATTTTGATGAATACATTTCAAAATCATAATTTAATTTACCTTCCCTTATTGCAGGGCTAACAATGCCTGTATTTGGATTGTTTTCATAAAATTCAATTAAATTTCTTATCCAGTTTTTACATACAACTATGTCATTATTTATAATAAAAATATAACTCCCATTTGAAATTTTAATACCCTGATTCCATGCTTTTGCAACACCAATATTTTCTTTATTATATATAACTTTAACATTAACTTCTTTAAGATAGTGTTCTGTTGCATCAGTTGAACCATTGTTGATAACAATTATTTCATAATCGGTATCATTTGAATTTTTTATAATACTTTCTATACATAATCTTGTATATTCAACCTGATTATGTACTGGTATAATTATGGATGATTTCATTTTTTTATTTTATAAAGAGATTTTGGCAAATTTTTATCTATGCTGCCTTGACCTGATTCTATATTATTCATTATTAATAAACTACTTTTATCTGCTGGTGGATATATCAATATTCTACCTTTTTCAATAATATTTCCTATAATATTCTGATATAAAGTTTTGTCTCTTATAATAATATTTTCATCAGTTACTATGTTTTTATATAAAGTATTACCTGGGCCACAAGGTCCCCACCAGTCAGAAAATTCTATTTTTGCAACTTTATTTCCTTCAAACAGATTCATAAAAGGATAATGTCCATGTATAGAAATGTCACATATAACTGTGCCTGGTGTATGGTCAGAAGTTGCATATGGCTCTTTTGATTCGTTATATCCAAAAACATTTGCATTTGCACCAAGATGTACCATCATTGAATGCCGCAAATGATAAAATTTGTTATTCTCAACAAGATTATTGCAGGCATGATGTTTTATTTCAACTCCATAACCATGTCCACCACCACCATAATCATGTGCATGATGAAAATAAGAATTCAAAACAGAACACCTATAAGAACGCTCAATTGAAACATGTGTTCTATATACATATTCACTTTCTATATTTTTTATCCTACAATATGCACTGTTTTTTATTGTTATTATATTGCCATCTCCCCTATCAAATCGTTTTATAAAAAGATCTTCAATTGCCACTCCTGTTGTCATATATAAAATCCTTATTCTTGGATTAAAACTTTTATTAAAATCAATATGCAGTGGCTCATCAACTGTTATTTTATTTCCAGTGGTAGATAATACCTGAAAAATTTGGCCTATAACATTTTGAGCCCAACTTTGATTCCACTGGGGATCTGTGTACATTTTTTTTGGATCATTATCCTGCTCTATTTCTACAAAAACACCAGGTGAGAAAATTGAACCATCTTTGACTTCTAATGTTTTTGAACCTTTTTGAAAACCATCTATAACTTCAATCCAGTCAGTTTTACCTTCTGGTCCTATTGTGATTGCATCTATAGATGGAGAATTATTAAAATTAAAAATTAATTTGGTTTTATCTTTACCAGCTCCTCTTAAAATTAAACTCTTATATATTCTTATAGGAGAATTTAAAATATAAACACCTTCAGGAATAAAAATTTCAGTTTTTGGTTTTGCATCATAAATTGCTTTTGTAAAAGCAGAAGAATCATCGGTTATACCGTCCCCTTTTGCTCCGAAATCTTTTATATTGATAGTATTTTCTATCTTTATTTTTTCATCAGGACATCCAACATTTGTCCAATCAATAGATTGCTCAGGTGGTATAATCGAGCCAAATATATAAATAATCATTAATAAAAAAACTATCAGTAATAAAAAATTTTTAAACATAATATTATTTAAATTGAGAAAAATATTTATCAATCTTTGGTCTTAATTTAATTCCTACTTTTTCAAAACAATCTAATAACTCTTGATATGTTCCTTTGCCTCCTAAAAAATCCCAAAATTCTTCTGCTACCTTTAACTCTTCTTTTATATCAATCATTCCTTTTAAGGTCCATCTTTCATAAGGTTTTGGCTCATATGGATTGTAAGGTATAGCTAAACAAGTATTAACTTTTGCTTGTGGTTCTTTAAATAAATAAATCGCTATCCATTCTAATAAAGTTCTTTTAAAATCTTTAAAATTACTTATATTAGGTTTGGCCGTTTTTAAATCAAATAAATATACTTCATTATTACTATTTTTAATGTATAAATCAACTTTAACTGTTTTAATTTTATTAATGTGTCCTTGCCTACATACTTTGCGTATAATTTCTGTTTCTGAAATTTTATCTGGAATTTTTTCTGCTATTGAAATTTTATTAATAATATTTTGAATTTCTTTTTGAGCTAATTCACTGATTTTATTTCCAACAACAAATTGACTTTTTGATTCAACAAATTTAATTTTAGCAACTTCTTCTGCTACCGGCTCAAATATTGAAGTCCCAAAAGTTGTATTTAATGAATGAATAAACGAAAACAATGCCATTCTATCTTTTCCTAATAAACGATAATGAAATGGCATATTAATTGTTTCTGGTTTATAGGCTTTAAATTTCTTAATAATGCTATTTTCTATTATTTCTTCAATTTTTTTCTTTTTGCTAATTGTAAAGATCAATTTATTCCCTTTCTTTTAAATGAAAAATTGATTCAATAAATAAATTTTCTCGATCTTTTTCAACACGATTTAAAACAGGTCTTTTAAATTCATAAATAATTTTCATATTTGATAATTTTGCTATTTGAGGATATAAATTCCATTTATCGTTTGCCACAATAAAGATGTTATAATCCTTTGTTAAATATTTTTTACAGTTTAATAACACTTCGGATATTGATTGAACATAAGACTTTCTTGCTTCCTCTCCTTGACCTTTGTATAAAGGCCCTATTTCCAATTCATCATTTCTTTTAAAATTAAAAATTTCATATGCATATGCATGTTGCTCATGATAATCAATTAATCCTACATATGGTGGACTTGTAAAAATTCCTTTTATTTTTTTCTCTTCTAATATTTTTGCAAAATAAGTGTTCTGTCTTCTTAATTCAGCATATATATCTATATTTCTACTATCACCAAATAAACATAATTGTAATGTTTGAGTCCTAATTTTATCAAATTCCATTAAGCGTTTAATTGTGTCAAAGCAATATCTTTGCCACCAATTAAAAATAGAAAATATGGGCTTACATATCTTTCCATGTTTCTTACAGTAATATGTAGTCAAAACTGGATATTTCAAAGTTGCTAAATCTGCATGTGTTGTTGCTCTACAAGATCTTGCAGTTCTGCTCAAAATGATTGATAAAACATCCTTGATATCATTATCTTTTATTTCTTTGATTTTTTGTGATAAAAAATCTATTTCCTCTCTAACCGAAGATACATACCAATTGTCCAAAAAGCTTTTTTTACTTTTTTGTTCTATTACTATTTTATATTTTTTTATTAATGAATTATAAATTTTCATAAATTCTTTTTCTTTTTCTTTTGAATAACTATTTTCATTTATTTTTTTATCTTTTATCATTTTTTTATATTCTGGGGAAGGGAAAAATTTTTTATTAAATTCTTCAAGTTTTTCTACCAATTCATTTTCAAAATCCAAATAATTTTTTTTATTTTGAAATTGCCTTAATTGTGATAATAACTCAAAAATATATTTATCTAGTTCTTTAATATTATGTTTCTGCACCTTTATATTACTTAATAAAACATTAAAAAAAGATATATCAATTCCTATAGCATTAATTCCCAATTCATTAGCTTGGACAAGAGTGGTTCCACTTCCACAAAATGGATCTAATATTATATCATCTTTATTAAAAAAAATTTCTTTTTTATATTCATCCAAATGTTGATCTAAAAAATATTCAACTAATTGTGGTATGAATTTCCCTTTATATGGATGTAACCTATGTACATGTTTTGTTCTTTCTGATTCTTTATATTGAATAAAAGATAAATGCCAATCTATATCATTATTATTATTATTTATCAATTTAAATTTCAGACTGTCATAATAGCTTTTTAATTCTGATATATTAATTAAAATTTGATTTTGTAATATATATCTATTTATTTTACCATATTGAATAAGATAAGAAATATTTGAAGGCTTTATTGTTTTATTTAAATATTTTGATGCCCATAAGCTGGCCTGTTTTAAATTTACTAAATTTGTTTCTTCTTGAAAAAGAGAAGTTTGTTTCAATTATAAACCTCCAAATATTTTAAGTTAGTATTATTATATATTTAATTTTATATAAAATCAATCTATTAAAAATTAAAATATTTTTCTCCATGTTTATTTATATCCCATATATTCTCAGGAATTTTTATTCTATAATATTTTTCCGCTAAAGATGAATTAATAATTATTACACTGTTTTGTAGCATTTCATATTCAATTTTATTTAAATAACAATTGCATAAAAATAAATTTTTTTTATCCATACTTTTTAAAATATTATTTAGATATTTGCCAAAAACAAAAAGTTCATCTTTTATTTTTAATTCAATATTATTATCATAAAAAGATACATATAAATCTTTATCAATAAAAAAATTACTATTGTTTATATATAGTTGAACATTTTTACCTTCTACATATTTATCTGATAAAATATTTAATACTAAAAAATTTTTTTTGATAATATTATAATTATTTTCATACTTCAAAGAATAAAGTATAAGATAATCAATTATATTTATGCCCTGTCTTTTTAAATATAAAATTATTTTATTTTTTATCTCTTTCAAATTCTCTTGTGTATCACATCCAAGAATAAGAATTTTTTTATTATATGTTTTTATAAACATTGCTCCTGTTTTTTTAATTTCCGGATAATATACAAAA
>JAOAIN010000080.1 GCA_026414685.1 Candidatus Goldiibacteriota bacterium | reverse complement strand
ACAAGTTCTTCTCTGTATTGAAAACCGCTTTGTTTTAAAACATCAATTAATTTTTTAAGCCTAAATAGATTTATAGTTAAAGTATCTTCAAAAGAACGCTTAACAACTATAAAATCTTCTGGAGTATCTGTTGTCCATAATTCATAATCTGCAACCTTTTTCACACTTGTTTCTATATTGTTTGTGAAATTTCGTATGTATGCATCTTTGATTATCCATCTATCTTTGTTCCATATGGCATTTTTTGCATCAATTCTTTCTAAAATATTTAAATTGTTATCTATTTTTATTATACATAGATTTTCCATTGTGCCCAAAAGTCCATCAAATTTTTTTATATAAAATATTCTACCCTCTGTCCCCAGTTTTGCTAAATCATATCTTATTTGAAGACCTGCACCAGATTTTTTTTCAATAAGATTTTCTTTTATCTGTTTTGATTTGGTATAAAAATTTGATGCTATGGTTTCGTTGAATAAAAAGTTAAATAAACTTATGACTATTGATAATATTAATACAGGAGTGGCTATATGATAAAAACTTATACCCAGGGATTTTATTGCGGTTAATTCATTGAATCTGTTCATCTGAGAAAAGATAAAAAGGACTGATAAAAGCATGGCAAATGGAAATGATTCTGCAACGACAAATGGAGTTTTAAAGAAAAAATAACTTATTATCAGCATCAAAGATGGTTTGTGTTGAAGGAACATCGGCATATCGTCCAGAAGATTTGAAATTGTAATAAAAATAGTGATTCCAATAAGGATTAAAAAGAACACCTTTAAAATTTCTATAACAATATATTTTTGCAATATTTTCATTTTTTTAACCTTTTAAAACTAATAAATTTATTTTTAAATTGTGGTAACATTATCCATACAAAAAAGAAAATACCTATCAAAATTAAAACAATATTTGGCAACCAAGCTGCCAGGAAATAATCCATTTTTCCTCTATAGCCATAATTCTGTCCGATAATTAAAAAAATATAATAAATAAAAATAAGTATAAGTGACAAGCTGATACCCATTAATCTACCCCCTTTTTTTGTAATTAAGCCTAGTGGGATACCTGTTATGGCAAATACCATACAGGCAAAGGGTAAAGAAAATTTTTTATGCAGCTCCATCCATATCCAGTGTTTGCCTTCTTTACTTTTTTCTCCTTTTCTTGCTTCTTCTACGAGTTCAAAAAAGTTCATCTCGCGTGTTGATTTTAAATTGTCCGCAGTATTTTTATTTCGTAAAATTCCTTTTACATCAAGTTCCACAAAGTTGGTATCAAAAAACATCTGACTCAATTTTGTGGGTTGGTTTGCTGATACAACCTGTGCAAAACCATCTTTTAATTTAAGAGAAATTCTTAAACTCTCTTCATCAGAAATTAATTCGCCATATTTAGATAATATTACTTTGACTGGGGAATTCTGGGTCTGTTTTACAAAAACAATAATATTTTTTAAAATGTCATTTTTATTATCTTTTTCACCAATATAAAAAATATAATTATCAAAATCATTGATAAACGTATGTTGCTGAATGACTATACCTGCTCGTTTTTTTACAATTTCATAATAAAGTTTTTTATATTTTAAGTTAAAGGAAGGTAAAATGGTATTATTGAAAATAATCATTAAAAAAGTAATAAATAATGAAAAAAATATACTTGGTGAAGAAATGGACTTTACAGGGATGCCGCATGCCTGCATACCGGTATATTCATTATCCTGGACAAGCCGCGAATATGTAAGAAGTATTCCAACGAGAACGCCCATTGGAACTGTAACTGCCACTGTGGATGGAAGTAAAAAAATAAGTAACTTAAGGACTTTTATTACACCTATACGGTATTCAATGACAAAATCGCTTAAAACAAACAAAGAATTCATAACAAGAAAAAAGGTGAAGATGAAGAAACTTATTAAAAAGATTAAAGCAACTTCTATTGCTATATATCTACTTATTATTTTCATCAATGAGCACCATTTTTACATAGTTCTAAAATAGTTCGCACGTAGTTTTAGGAAATAGTTCAAAATTAATAAAAACAATTTTAGAACAAAATTTGAATTATTTTTGCACATTGGCAAAAAATAATTTTTATTTATTTTTCTGTTGTTGTGGTGGTTGTTTTGGAGCTGGTGATGCCGCTTCTATTTCTGCCTTTAGTTTATTAACCCAGTCATTATAAAGTGGGGTGATTTCTTTTAACCGCTCTCTTGATAATTTAACCCATTTTGATTCTGGTGGGGTAAAAAGGTCAACAACTGTCTGATACTGGACATAGGCGTTTTTTAAATCATTATCTTCCATTAACATTTCATATTCTGGCTCGCCTATTTCTTTTTTTCTTAATTTTTCATCATAATATTGTTTTTTCAAATCAGGATTTTTGTAAAAAGATAAAAATTTTTCACCTTCTAAATATTCTCTTTTTGCCCTTTTTACAACTTCAAATCTTGCCATAAAATAAGCAATTATTAAAGTTAGTATAATAAGCCCTATTGTGATTAGTGTATTTTTGTTTTTCTCGCTTAACTGAATCATATTATTCCTCCTTTTGGTTTTATAAAATTATAATATAAAAAAAATTTTTGTCAATTATATACATTTTGTTAAAATCCTGCATATTTTACTTTTTTACAAATCACATCAATAATTGAAATATTACAAAACTGATTTTCTTTGACAAAGCATAAAATATAATGTATATTATATAGTATAAAAGTATTTGAAATGAGTTTTGTTGAACTGACTAATGGGGCTATGAAAGAAAAAATAAATTAAGGTGGTGATATATATTAAAACCTTTATAAAATTATTATTTTATCCCTTTTTAATAATAATAAATATTCTGTTTATTCCCAGTTCATTTTCCCAGCCAGCAGTAAATGTGAAAGACATTTTAAAAGCAGTTCAGGACACGCATAATAAAATAAAAGTAATTGATTGTAAACTGGAAATAACTCATGATATAAGTTCAGCAACAATTACAGCAATAGCATTACTGCCTTTTTATGATACAAATTTGTAAATTTTAGGAATTTACTGCTAGTTTGAATTAAAATTCATTGCTATCATTCCGGCGAAAGCAGGAAACCTGTATTCTTGGAGCAATGGAAAATAGAGATTTGAGATTAGAGCAAGGTGTGTTTTATTTGATGTAGCCGCAAGATTTAGAGGATGTCTCACAATTCCCCTCTTTGGAAAAGAGGGGCAACTTGTTAGCCGAAGTTTAAAACGAAGGCTAAGGGGAGATTCTATTTTTGCCAAGCAAAAATAGAGCAATAGAAAATTGAAAATGGAAAGTAGATAAATGTTTAAAATAATAATAAAAATCCCCCTGTATTCCCCCTTTGTTAAAGGGGGAAAATAAAAACAAGATGGTATTATAAGAAAATATGATTATAGAAATTTGTATATATTATTTATTACAGGAGTTTTTCTCAT
>JAOAIN010000176.1 GCA_026414685.1 Candidatus Goldiibacteriota bacterium | reverse complement strand
TATTAAATTATATGTAATAGTTATCACCTCGCTTTTTTATTATTTTTTTAAGGATTGCCTTTAAGTAGGCAATCCTTTTATTATTTATTATACCTAATTTTACTATTTTTGCTGTACCATCATGTGCCTGTACTTTTCCAGAATATTTTTATTTTTCCTTGACAATTATTTATGAATTATGTATTTTATATCAGATTTTTAGTTCTTTAAAAAAGTGTTTGTTATTAAAAAAAGTTGATGCAGTGGGGAGATTCCAGAGCGGTCAAATGGGGCAGACTGTAAATCTGTTGGCTTATGCCTTCGATGGTTCAAATCCATCTCTCCCCACCATAAACCATAAATAGAGTAATAGAAAATGAAAAACGTGGGCGCTTAGCTCAGTTGGTTCAGAGCGTCTGCCTTACAAGCAGAAGGTCAGAGGTTCGAGCCCCCTAGCGCCCACCATATATAATTATAGAGATATAGATAAACAAAATTTGAAAATAGAAAAATTAGAACTATTTACGAATTATTAATGAAGTGCTTTGTAATTTTTTACAAATAGAAAATTTATTGACACTCCTATAAATTTTATGGGGGTGGAAATGACATTTAATAATAAAGATTTAACACCTTCTGAATTAAAAGCAATAGAAGAGCATCGCTATTTTCTAGGTATAGAATTAAAAAGAGAAGTTTCTATTGATGAAGCAATACAATCTTTTTTTAATAAATATATGGAGGACTGGCGTAGAGAAAAAACTAGACGTGATAATCTTGAACAGTTACAGGAAATTCAAAAACATAAATATTTAAAATCAAAAGAAGCAGGTAGGGATTTGGGTGAGGAAGCAATAGATGAATGGATGAAAAAGTATGCAGAAATATGGCGTCAAGAAAAAGAATCATTAATAGCAAATGGTTTTCTTTCAAGAAAAATAACAATCAAAAATAAAAATGGTTTACATGTTCGGCCGTCTGGAACACTGGTTGAAATTGCAAAAAAATATGATTGTTCAATTTATATTCATAAGGATGGAATGGAACATTACAATTTTAAATTAAATGGTATTCCATTTATGAATGTGAGTTCAGTATTATCTCTTGTTGGGTTATGTGCATCCATGGGAGATGAAATAACATTTATTGCTTATGGCAAACAGGCAAAAGATGCACTGGATGCAATAGAGGCATTGTTGACGAAAGAAAATTTTTAAGTAGTCTTCATTAAATATGTTTGTTGAAGATGCTAGTAAAATGTTTAATAATGATTTTCAGTAAAAAATTCTTTTGTATTTTTTACGAACATTCTTAGCAAATATTTATTGTGAACATGTTTAGAGAACATTATTAATAGAATATTCTTTACAAATTTTTTTAAACATTTTATAATTAATTTATAAAATTCTGCGGGCGTAATTCAATGGCAGAATGTGAGCTTCCCAAGCTTGAAACGTGGGTTCGATTCCCATCGCCCGCTCCAAAAAAAAATAAAATATATAAAATATTATAGATTTATGGTAAAATATTGGCGAGCTTTAATGCTCGCTTAAATAATATAATAAGGAAGAATAGAATTGAAAAAAGATGAAAAATGGGCTGATTTACATATTCATACTGTAAAATCTGATGGAACCTTTACTGTTGAAGAGGTTTTTGAAGATGCAAAAAAAGCCGGAGCAACAGCTATTGCTATAACAGATCATGATAATGTGGATGCTGTTGATGAGGCTTTGTTTTTTGAAAAAAAATATCAGATTGAGTTTATACCAGGAGTGGAACTATCTGCAATACATAATGAAAGAGAAGTTCATATAATTGGCCTTTATATAAATTGGAAGGATAAAGTATTTCTAGAGCGTTTGACGAAATTCCAAAAAGTGCGTGTTGAAAGAGCAAAAAAAATAATTAAAAAATTGAAAGATCACGGAATAAAAATAAAATTTGAAGAGCTTTATGAAATTACGGATAATATGAATAATGCAGGACGTTTACATATTGCACGACTTCTTTCTGAAAAAAATATCGTCAAAAGTGTAAAAGAAGCATTTGATAGATTTTTAGGTGAGGGCAAACCCGCCTATGTAGAAAAAGAAAGAATAACAGTAAAAGATGCTATTGATATAATAAAAAAGATAGGCGGAATTGCAATACTTGCTCATCCTTCTCATCTGCAGACAGATGAAATTATTTTAAAATGGAAGGAACAGGGACTTGACGGGTTGGAAGCATATCATCCGGACCAACCATATTCTGTGAGTGCAAAATATATTGACCTTGCTAGGGAAAATAACCTTTTGATATCTGGTGGTTCTGATTTCCATGGAAATCAGCGGGATTATGGAAAAATAGGAGATATACGGTTGCCTTATGAATATCTTATGGATATAAAACATTATTATAAGAATACTATAAATAATAAATTTATTAATATCATTTAACGGAGAAAAATATGCCTGAAATAAATGATGAAATAAATCGGGATAAACAAGAAAGTGTAAGAGAAGAAAATCTAATAAATAGTAGAAAAGAAAATTTAAAATTTTTAAGGGAACAGAATATAGAACCATATAAATATTCTTATCGGAGAACATTGAATATTTCTTCAATCAGAAAGAAATATGAGAATATAGGTGAGACGGAAAGTAATGAAACAGAAAAAATAGCAGGCCGTATAATGACTTTGCGCGGTCATGGTAAAACATGTTTTGGAAATTTAAAGGATGGAACTGGTGTTATCCAGTTTTATGTCAGAAAAGATATAATAGGCGAAAAGAATTATCAGATTTTTAATAAACTGGATATAGGAGATATTATAGGAATAGAAGGCAACATATTCAGGACAAGAACAGGTGAAATTACATTAAAAGTTACAAATTTTGAAATTTTAACCAAATCACTCCTGCCTATGCCTGAAAAATTTCATGGCCTAAAAGATAAAGAATTACGATATAGAAAAAGGTATTTAGACCTTATTGTAAATGAGGATGTAAAGAAAACATTTGAAACAAGAACAAAAATAATAAAAGAAATAAGGAACTTTCTTGATGAACGCGGTTTCATAGAAGTGGAAACACCGATGCTGCATCCCATACCGGGTGGAGCGAGAGCAAAACCATTTATAACTCATCACAATGTTCTTGATATGGATTTATATTTAAGAATAGCTCCAGAACTTTATCTTAAAAGATTACTCGTCGCTGGATTTGAAAAGGTTTATGAAATAAACAGAAATTTTAGAAATGAAGGTATTTCAATAAAACATAATCCTGAATTTACGATGCTTGAACTTTATGCAGCGTATGAAGATTACACCTATGTCATGCAAATTATGGAGGACATGGTTGTTTATCTTGCAGATAAAATACTTAAAACGCGTATTATTGAATACCAGGGAGAGAAAATAGATTTAAATCCTCCATGGAAAAGAATTTCAATGAAAGACGCTATTAAAGAATACGCGGCTATTGATATTGAAAATATGGAAAATGATGAAATTATTAAATTACTTGCCCAGAAGGAAGAAATTGAGATAAGAAAAGGCATAACACGAGGGGAACTGATAGCCCATGTTTTTGAAGTGTTTGTGGAACCTAAACTGATTCAGCCTGTTTTTATCACGGATTTTCCTGTTGAAATATCTCCTCTTGCCAAAGTAAGCAGGTTGGATCCAACAGTTACCGAAAGATTTGAACCTTTCATTTATGGAAGGGAAATAGGTAATGGTTTTTCCGAATTAAATGATGCTATTGATCAAGAACAGAGATTTAAAAAGCAAATTGAAATGGATACTCAAGGTGAAGTATCTCGGGTTATAGATTATGATTTTATTGAGGCATTAAAATATGGTATGCCGCCAGCTGGTGGTCTCGGTGTAGGAATAGACAGGCTTGTTATGCTTTTTACAAATTCTGCTTCTATAAGAGATGTTATATTGTTTCCTTTATTAAGACCTGATAACAGATGATATAGTTAAAAGGAGCGATTTATGCCCAGACGTTTTACATATTTTATAGGTTTAAGGTATCTCGGTGCAAAGAAACAGGGATTTATTTCTATAATAAGTTTTATTTCAATAGCTGGTATTGCACTCGGTGTTACAGCTTTAATTGTTGTAATTTCTGTTATGAATGGATTTCATGAAGATATCAGAAACAGAATTATAGGAACAAATGCCCATGTTATTGCTCTTCCTGGCAATACCAGAGAAGGTATAAAGGATTATAATGATATTATAAAAAAAATTGAAAAAATAGAACATGTTGTTGCTGCTGCGCCGTATTATATGGGACAGGTGATGCTAAAATATTCTGACAAAGTTGATGGTATTTTATTATGGGGAGTAATTCCAGAAAGTATCTCAAAAGTAAATAAGCTTTCAAAAAACATAATAAAAGGAGATATAGATTCAATAATAAAGGAACTGCCTGACAATGAAAAAGGTATAATTATAGGTAAAGAACTCTCTCAGACAACAGGCGCTGATATTGGAGATGATGTTGTTATTATCTCCCCTGTTTTTAAAAAAACACCAGCAGGGCCAATGCCTAAAATGATGAAAATGAAAATAGTCGGTATTTTTGAAGCTGGGATGTATGATTATGATAGTACGTTCACTTATGTATCATTGAAAACAGCACAGGAACTTTTTGAAAAAGATGATATTATAACCGGCATAGCAATTAAAACTGATAGAATTGAAAATGCTACTTATGTCGCATCGGAAATACATAGGAGATTTAAAAATATATGGGCGCGTGACTGGATGTCAATGAATAAAAATTTATTTGCTGCTTTAAAAATAGAAAAGATAGCAATGTTTATTATTTTAGTTTTAATTGTTCTTGTTGCAGCTTTTAATATAGCAAGCACACTTATTATGGTTGTTATGAGAAAGACAAAAGAGATAGGTGTATTAAAGTCAATTGGTGCAAATAACCGGGATATTATGAATATCTTTATAATACAGGGAGTCACCACAGGTATCATTGGTTCTATTATTGGCTTTATAATTGGTATAGGTATTTGCTTTTATTTACAAGCTTTCCCTATATCAATGCCTGGTGGAGGAAGTGTTTATTATATAGATAAACTTGCTGTTGCAATAAAATGGCAGGAAGTTATAATTATTCCTATTGTTGCTGTTGTTATTTCTTTTTTATCCACCCTTTATCCTGCATTCCAGGCATCACGACTTGATCCAGTTGAGGCAATAAGATATGAATAATATCATGATTGTAAGAGAAATAAGAAAATCATTTATTACAGGTAAAAATCAATTGAATGTTTTAAAAAATATAAATTTTGAAGTGAATAAGGGCGAATTACTTATGCTTGTTGGCCCATCCGGCGCTGGTAAATCAACATTGCTTTCAATAATGGGTGGTATCAGCAGGCCTACAACAGGTAAAATTATATTGGATGATACAGATATTTATAATCTTGATGATGATAAAATTGCCTCTTTACGAAATAAAAAAATGGGATTTATTTTTCAATTTCATCATTTGTTACCTGAATTTTCCGCTTTGGAAAATGTTATAATACCTGCTTTAATAAATGATATGAGAAAAAGAGATGCAATTGAGAAAGCCAAAAAAATACTAATAACCCTTGGGTTGGGTGGCAGATTAAATCACAGACCTTCTGAACTTTCAGGTGGTGAGCAGCAGAGAGTGGCAATTGCGAGAGCAATAATAAATGATCCGGACATTGTTTTTGCAGATGAACCGACAGGTAATCTTGATAAACAGAATGCAGAATTAATACATAAAATAATTGTGGATTTAAATAAAAATTTTCACCAAACATTTGTTATTGTAACCCATAATGAAAAGCTTGCTTCATTTGGAGACAGGGTTATTTATATAGATGATGGTGAAATAAAAGATATAAAAAAGAATAAACAGTAAATAATTTTCTGGAGGTTATTTATGCTTGTTAATTTAAATGGTAAACTCGTGAGTAAAGAGGATGCAAAAATTTCTGTCTTTGACCATGGTCTGTTGTATGGCGATGGTGTCTTTGAAGGTATCAGGATATATGATGGAAATATTTTCAGATTAAAAGAACATATTGATAGGCTTTATAATTCTGCAAAATTCATAATGCTTGACATAGGTATGCCAAAAGAACAGATGATAAAAGAAACAGTTAAAGTTGTTGCTGCTAGTAAAATAAGAAATGGTTATATACGTTTAGTTGTTACAAGAGGTGTAGGCGATCTTGGACTGGATCCTAGAAAATGTTCAAAGCCAACTTATTTTATAATTGTGGATAACATCAAATTATATCCTGAAGAATTTTATAAAAAGGGTCTTGAGATAACTACAGTTGCAATAAGAAGAAATATAAGTGAAGCACTGAATCCTCAGGTTAAATCATTAAATTATTTAAATAACATTCTTGCAAAAATAGAAGCAATTAACCATGGGAGTTTTGAAGCTGTTATGATAAATGACCAGGGTTATGTTACCGAAGCAACGGGTGATAATATATTTATTGTTAAAAATGGACAGCTTTTTACCACACCAACCTATATAGGTGTTCTAGAAGGTATAACAAGAGAAACAGTTATTGAAATAGCAAGTAGTTTAAAGATAAAAACGCAGGAAAAAATAATGACAAGATATGATCTGTATACAGCTGATGAGTGTTTTCTAACCGGCACAGCTGCTGAGGTAATCCCTGTTGTTAAAATTGATGCAAGGGTGATAAACAATGGAGCCCCTGGAAGTATTACAAAAAAGATTATAAGAGAATTCAAAAAGAAAACAAAGATACTTGGGGTAAAAGTGAAATATGATTAAAAATATAGTATAATTCTTATAAGAGGTGTTTTTTTATGTATGATAAATTTACAGATAGAGCTAGAAAGGTTATTGCCTATGCAAAAGAAGAGGCTCAACGTTTGGGACATGATTATCTGGGCACCGAACATATTTTACTTGGAATATTAAAAGATGGTGGTGGTATAGCTGCTGCTGTACTAGAGAGCATGGCTATTGATATAGAAAGATTGAAACTTGAAATAGAAGACAGGATTATGGATAGTTCCGGCGGGACAATGATAGCTGGAGAAATTCCTTTTATGCCACAGACAAAAAAGGTTTTTGAACTTGCAGCAGAAGAATCTCAATCACTTGGGCATAATTATATAGGAACAGAACATCTATTACTTGGCCTTTTAAAAGAGGGTGAAGGTGTTGCAGCGAGAGTTTTAATTGAAATGGGAGTTACCTATAGAAAGGCAAAAGATGTTACAATCAGCATACTTGGTTCAAGCGCTCCACCAAAATATGCTTCACAATTCGCACAGAAAACATCAACTCCCACGCTTGATAATTTTGGCAGGGATTTAACAAGTCTTGCAAGGGATAATAAATTAGATCCTGTTATAGGCAGAGAAGATGAAATAGAAAGGGTTATTCAAATTTTATCTAGAAGAACAAAAAATAATCCAGTTTTGATTGGAGAGCCAGGTGTTGGGAAAACAGCAATAGTTGAAGGTCTGGCCCAGAAAATAGTAAAAGGCATGGTTCCTGAATTACTTTTAAACAGACGTGTTGTTACTCTTGATCTTGCTGCGGTAGTCGCTGGTACAAAATATAGAGGAGAATTTGAAGAAAGATTAAAAACAATAATAAATGAAGTGCGCCATGCAGGTAATTCAGTGATATTGTTTATTGATGAGTTGCATACATTAGTTGGCGCTGGCGCAGCAGAAGGAGCAATAGATGCTTCTAATATGTTAAAACCGGCTTTATCCAGGGGAGAATTTCAATGTATTGGGGCAACTACACTGAATGAGTATAGAAAACATATAGAAAAGGATGGCGCATTGGAGCGTAGATTTCAGCCGATTTTTGTAAAGGCACCATCAGTGGAAGAAACTATTGAAATAATAAAAGGTTTAAGAGATAGGTATGAAGCGCATCATAAGGTAAAAATCACAGATGAAGCGATAGAAGCAGCCGCTTCACTTTCAAATAGATATATACCAGATAGATTTTTACCTGATAAGGCAATAGATGTAATTGATGAAGCGTGTGCACGTGCACGGCTTTATGCAACTATTCTTCCAGATGAGATAAGGGATATTGATAAAGAAATTGAGCAAGTTATCAAAGAAAAAGAATCAGCAATAAAGGCACAAGAATTTGAAAAAGCGGCGAGTTTGCGAGATAAAATAAATGAATTGAAAAAATACAGGGATGAAGTGCGCAGAAGATTTGAAAATTCAAAATCAAGACAGACGCCGATCGTGAAAGCAGAAGATATATCTTATATTATTTCCAAACAGACAGGAATACCAATCAATAAACTTGAAGAAAAAGAATCTGAGAAATTATTGAAAATGGAAGAGGAATTTCATAAAAGGGTTATTGGTCAGGATGAAGCAATTCAGGCAATATCAAAAGCAATAAGAAGATCTCGCTCAGGAATGGCTGATCCTAATAAACCTATAGGTTCTTTTATCTTTCTTGGACCCACAGGTGTTGGTAAAACCGAAGTTGCAAGAACACTTGCATATATACTTTTTGAAGATAGAGATGCATTGATACGGATAGATATGTCAGAGTTCATGGAGAAGTTTGCTGTGTCAAGATTGGTTGGAGCTCCCCCTGGATATGTAGGATACGAAGAAGGTGGACAACTAACAGAAAAAGTAAGAAGGAGACCTTATTCAGTTGTATTGTTTGATGAGATTGAAAAAGCACATCCTGAAGTTTTCAATATTTTATTGCAGATACTTGAAAATGGACGGCTCACTGATTCGGTTGGAAGAGTTGTTGATTTTAAAAATACAGTTATAATAATAACATCCAATATTGGTTCAAAATATGTTGAAAAATCCAAACCGCTCGGCTTTCAAAAAAATAGTGAGGAGATTTCATATGAAACAATGAAAGCAAAAGCACTTGATGATTTAAAAAAAGTGATGAATCCGGAATTTTTAAACAGGATAGATGAAATAATAGTTTTCCATCCTTTAACAAGGGAAGATTTAAGAAAGATTATTGATATAATGCTTGAAGATTTAATAAAACGACTCAATGAAAAAAAGATTACAATGGAACTCACCGATAATGCAAAAGACCTTCTTATTGAAAAGGGGTATGATCCTGTATACGGTGCAAGACCTTTAAGAAGAGCAATACAAAAAATGCTGGAAGACCCTCTTGCTGAGAAAATATTGAGCGGCGTATGCCAGGCAGGACATAAAGTTATTATAGATAGGGACAAGGATGAACTGGTTTTTAAAGCAACCAAGTGATCGTGCAATAATGGTTTCATGAGGATGTTTGATGAAATTTTTTAAAAAACTACTTATTTTTTTTACTACATTTTTTTTTGTATTATTATTAATTGCGTATATTTTTTTAAAAACAGGTATTTTAACAGAGCAGTTTAAAAATTACGCCAGGACAAAGATATATGAATTATCCGGGAAAGATATAGATATAGAAAAAATAGAACTCGGTTTTGTTAATAATGTAACGATAAAAAATATTAAAATCCCTTTAAAAAGAACGTTGGGTGAAGGGGGTGAGTTCATAGATGTCTCATCAATTGTTTTTCGTTTTAATTTAATTGACCTATTTTTTCATAGAAAAAATATAGATGAAACATTATCTCATATCATAGTTAATAATCCTGTATTTCACCTAAAAAGAGAAAATGGAGTGTTTAATATTGAGGAGTTTATAAAATCATTTATATTACACCGTGACGAAGAGAAAACAATCAAATCACAGATTATTTTGCCGGTAAACAGAATTTTTATTGAAAATGGTAAAATTATATATGAGGATGTTGATAAAAATTTTTCAACAACACTGGATTTTAAAGGGAGTTTGACTTATCGTCAAAAATCAAATAGTATCAGAGTTTTTGTCACTGGAAATACCGCAAAAAATAATAGAAATAATATAAAAGTTGATTTTAATTATTATATTTCAAATAATTTTTTTAAAAGTGATATTCAGATAAGGGATGAGCCTCTTGGAACATGGTTGCCTTATTTTTTTTCCGAAGATAAAGTAAAAGTAAATGAAGGTAGTTTTACCGCTAATTTGTCACTGGAAGGCGGGGAATTTAAAACTGGAAAGTTCAAAATGCATGGTTTTTTATCAGCTTCCCGCGGTAATTTATCTTTTTTTAATAACAGAGTGGATAATTTTAATACAGATATCACTATTACCGACGATAGAATAAATTTTAAAATGATAAGTTTTAATATGTTGGGTGGTGAATGTAAAGGTTCTGGAAATATTGGGGATATATTTGGTCATGCTTTTTTAGACGGGAACCTAACATTTAGTAATGTTGATGTTGCTTTAATAACTAATAATTTAATCAGTGGTAAAATGCGTGGTGGGTTGGTTATAAAAGGAGATAAATATGAACCTTCAATCATGGCTAAGATGTTTGTTGATTCTGGAAATTTTTATAAGGCAGATATTAATAATCTGGAAGCAAAAATATTATTCAATAAAAAAGAAATACAGATTTCTTCATTCACAGCAAATATTGGTGATGGGGTATTGATAGGTAATGGGGCAATTCCTTTTGAAGGTGATTTATCCAAAACGCCTTTTAATATAATGATAAATAATATAAATGTTTCAAAGATTTTTGATAATAAAGATTTTAAAGGTGTGATGGATGTTATTTTTAGATTTAATGGCTCATTGCAAAATCCAAAATTCTTTTTGCAACTTAGTTCGGACAAAATTGATTTTTATGGAAATACAGTTTCAAGAATTTCATCGGTTTTTTCTTTTGATGAAAAAAAATTAAATATAGATGGCAAATTCAGTTACAATGATTATGAAAAATTACAATTAAATAGTATAATTGAAATTGATAGAGATTTGTTGAAAATATTATTTATGAAATTGGATAATAATAAGGATACTATTTTTAATGCTATTGGTAGTTATAATTTTAAAAGCGGGTTAATAGATATTGAATCAAATATAAATTCGTTGAAAATTTCATCTCTTGGTATACCTGTAATAAAGGGTAGAGATATAGATGGAAATATCAATAGCAAAATTATTTTAAAGGGGACATCTATTTCTCCGGAAATGGAAATGGTTGTTGAGATACCGGAATTTCTTATAAAGAAAAAAAGAAATTCATTTCGTTGTAAAATAAATTTTAAGAATAACACAATAAAATTCTCAGAATTATTATTTAATGAAAATCTGGCAGGCAGTGGGGAATTTTCTTTAAAAAATAAAATATTTAATGTAACCATGGATATAAAACAGCTGGAGGGTTACGTATTAAGAGAATTAACAGGGTTGGATTTATTCAATAACAGCATAATAGATGGAACAATTTTTATTAAAAAACAACAAGATGGTTATGGGGGGAGTATTGCTATAGAATCCAGTTATATAAAGGGTGATTATAAATCAATCGGTATTAATATAAAAGGCGAAAAAAACGAATTTGTCATAAACAGTATTAATTTAAAACAGATCAAGGGTGGATTGAATGGCGCTGGTTGGTGCAGATATGTGAATGACGAACTTTTAAATTTTTTTATTAGTGGTGCGGCAAAAGATTTTAAGGTAAATGATAAAATGAAATTGAGTGGAAATTTTAAAGCCGATTCTTCCATTGCAATAATAGAAGGTATTGACAGGAGTTTAAGTAATTTATATCTTACAGGCGTTTATTTAAATAATAAACAGATAGGCAATGTAAGTTTAAATTTAAAAACAAAGAAGGCTGGGCTTCCTTCTATATTGTTAAAAATTGGTGATGAGTATTTAGTAGATATAAAACCAAGAACTGAATCTGGAAGGGAGATAAATTTTTTATTACAGTTTAAGAATGCTGACCTTTTGCCTTATTATGCATTGATGAATTTAAGAAATGTTGGACTCAATGATTCGTCTTTAATTAGTGGAAAAATTTCCATTGATGGAGATATACAAAATGCAGCTGTTGCCGGCAATATTTCACAAAAAAACGGGACAATGTCTCTTACTGGAAACATCGGATTTGCAAAATATGGTTTTTTATATAAACCGATTATGATGAATTTGCAATATAATTTTGTAAATATGGGTTTAAAGGAAATTATGTCTATTTTTTCAGAAAATGTAAAGGAAAGTGGCAGGATAAATGGTTCCGGGATACTTAAAGGTAAGATTGATAATCCTGAAAGTGAGGGCAATATAACTTTATCCAGTGGGATTATTTTTGGGTTACCCTATGATTCAATAATAACCACTTATAATATTAAAAATAAAAAAATAAATTTAAAAAAATTATTTTTTGAATACAGGAAAACTTTTTTTAATATTTATGACTCTGTTATTGAAATAATGGATAATAATCAATATTACGTGACTCTGAAATCAAATTTAAAGGATTATGTGTGGCGTGGTAATAGGTTAAATGGAGATATCAATTTTTACGGTAGAATAGAAAATCAAAATGGATTGAAAATAGATGGCTCTATTGGCTCGGATAATTTTATGTTTAAAAATCACAAATTTCTACCATTTGTTCTAAAAATTAATTTTGACGACAAGGAACTAACCATCAAGACGAGTAAAGGAAAATCCGTTTTAAATGCAAATATAAAAGATTTAAAAGAAAAAATAATAATAAAGAATTTATCGGTTGAAAATGAAAAAAAGGAATGTTATTTTTCGGGGAAGGGTGAGATACAGAAAGAGAAAGGTGATTCAAATCTGATATTTGAAGTATTTAACATGAATCCACAGATGATCAATGATCTCATGGGATGGGATTACAAATGGACAGGTGGGTTGAATGGAAGTATAAAGGTATCAAGAAATATAAAAGAAGGGCTTGCTTTTACAATGTTTTTAACTATTAACAATGGTTCTGTGAATAATCTTGATTTTGATATTTTTACAGGTGTTATTTCACTTAAAGACCATTGGGTTGATCTTTCGCCTGTTTCGCCACTCCTTTTATCCAAAACAGATAAATATGATATTAAAATAACAGGGAAAATACCAGCTCCGATGTCTGAAGAGGGAGTTGAAAAATTAAAAGGTGTTCCTATGGATGTTAGAGCGGTTATAAAGAACGGAGATTTATCTGTTATTAAATTTATTAATTGGATAGATGATGCAGAAGGTCCTATTGATATGGATTTGCATATTACAGGTACCAAAGAGTTTCCAGTTGTTGATGGAAAACTTGTAATAACTGATGCAAGGGCAAAAATAAAATATTTGTTTAATTCGCTTGATCATATATTTGCAAATATTTTTATCAAAGATAATATAATTGATATATATTCATTCAGAGCCGATACACAAAAGGGAACATTGAAAATATCCAATTTGACAGAAAAAAATGGCGGAACAATGAAATGGATAAAACCATATGAGGCAAACTGGAAGGTAACCAATATAGGCGATAAGATAAGAATAACAGATACAAGATACATGGAATTTATTGACGGAGATGCAGATATAGATCTGGAAATTACAGGTCCATTATCAGGTCCTACTGTTAAAGGAGTTATGAGGGTATCTGATATGCGATACAGATATCCTGTGAAAATGAAAAATCAGAAAGGCGAGATAACTGATTTAAAAAATAATTATGCAAAACAGATAAACTGGGATTTAAAGGTATATGGTGGTGATAATGTTTATTATTACAATGATGATTATGTAAATACATACGCTCAGATTTATCTTCAAATCGGCGATAATCCACTTTTAATACAGGGAAGAAATGAAGATCTTAAAATTTATGGCAATATTAAATTGCCTCGGGGTGTTTATAAATATATGAATACTGAATTTTCAATTGACCAGATGGCGGGACAATCTACAGCAGTTTTTGATGGTTTAACCCGACCAATACTCAATGTTTATGCCACTGCAAAAATAAGACGTATTGAACTGGGAAAGACACCTGGAAGTTATGGAGTGGAACTTCCAGGTATAGGTAGCAGAGCTGAAATATCAGGAACAATGGATTTAAATATAAATATGAAAGCATGGGGTAGGGTTGGTGATATAAAAATTGATCTCACATCAGAACCATCACTTGACAGGAACAGATTACTTTATATATTGACTTTTGGGAAAGATGCAGGTGGATTGATTGCAGCTGATGATGCTTATAAAATGGCTGAGGCACTTGCTAATGCATGGATAAAAGGCAGAACGGAAGAAATTAAAAAATTTACACCTCTTGATGTTATTGATATTAAAGTGAGTGATGTTGTGCCACGTGCAGAGGCAACACCTGAGGAAGGGATAACACCTACTTCAAAAACAAAGATGGAACTCGGCATAGGAAAATATTTGACTGAACAGTTTTATTTTGACTATCGGATGAGATTGCTAGAAGGTAGGAGTTTACTGGGAGAGCCAAATTTAAATTTATATCTGGAACATTCACTTGGTTTTGAATATTCTTTGGATCCAACAAATAAACTGGTTTTAGAAGGAGTAATAAAGGATCCAACTTTTTCCACCTATAGATTTGAAGGTTTTATGGGACTTGAATCCCGATTTTCTTTTGATGCATGGGGAGCAAAACCTACACCGACACCATCAAAAAAATAATAAAGAAGATACATGGAACTTAAAAAATTGATTGAATTGATAGAATCATCAGATTATATAACTGCTTTAACAGGTGCGGGTATATCCACTTTATCCGGCATACCTGATTTCAGGGGTGAAAAGAATCCAATCTGGGATAAATATCCACAGGATAAAGTTTTTAATCCAGTTTATTTCAGTAAACATCCGCAGATGTTTTTTGATTTTTTAAGGGAGATTTTAGTAAAAGAATATCAACCCAATATCGCCCATTATTTTTTAAAATTTTTGGAAGATAGAAAAAAATTAAAAGCAATAATAACACAGAATATTGATGGGTTGCATAAACTCGCTGGTTCAAAAAATGTTTATGAATTGCACGGTTCAATATATATGAGTCATTGTTTGAAATGTGGGCAGTCATATGATTATGAAGTTTTTTTAAAAAAACTCTTTATGGAAAAAGTTGTATCTTGTAAATGCAGTGGAGTTATTAGACCTGATATTGTTTTTTTTGGAGAGATGTTACCACCTGAGGATTTTAATATGGCATTATATAATGCTGCACATTCAGATTTAATGCTTGTAATAGGAACTTCTCTTGTTGTTCAACCAGCTGCTTTTATGCCAATGTACACATTGAATAATGGTGGAAAGGTTGTTTTGATAAACAGAGGAGAGACATATATTGACGATAGAGTTTCTTTAAAATTTGACGATATTGAACAGGTTTTTGTGAACTTAAGTGAATACTACGAAATAGATAAATAATAAACTAACTTTTATAATAAAAATAAATGAATTTTTTTGGGGGTAAATAATACTTGACTTTATAAAAAGATTATTATATATCATTTTTATTCCAATCATGAGGAGGTAATATAAATGAGGCGTAAGGCAAAGATCAGAAAGGATAAACAAATCTTAATCAGGGTGAATAATGAAGAAAAACAAATGGCAGAATCATTATCAGCAAAAGAAGGTATGAATGTATCTCAATTTTTCAGAAAATTATTATGGGAGCGTAAAGAAAAGAAAAAAACAGATATTCACAATGAGATAGTGACAAAATATGAGGGTATGCTTGAAAAATATAGAAAATTATATAATGAGTATAAAAAGTAAATATTTTTTTCTTTTACTTAAAATTTTTTCATACAACCTGCCTGATAAATATTTTCTGTAATTGCCTTTGTAAAAATTCTTTCAGTAATAGAAACAAAAATTTTATTTTTTTTTAGTTTATATCCTATAATTAATTTTTTAAGTTCGGGTTGCTAAGATTTTTTTAAAAAATAGTCATTGTAAAAATATTTAAAAAAATTTTTTTCTTTAAGTATAGCAGAATATACATCATAAAATCGTCCATTTTTTCGTATCT
>JAOAIN010000117.1 GCA_026414685.1 Candidatus Goldiibacteriota bacterium | reverse complement strand
ATTTGCCATATCATGATTTTTTAATTGATAATAACAAAAACCTATTTTTTTCCACGCCAGAACATAATTTTTATCTATTTTTATAGCAGCAATATAATATTTAAGTGCATCCTTGTATTTTTTTTCATTAAAAAATTTTTCACCTACTTCAAAATATTTATCAGCAGGAATTTGAGTCTTTGGAACATTCTGGGAATTTACACTTTTGATATTCTGCACTTCTTGGGCAGAAATATTATTCATCTGAAATAATAAAACGATTAAAAATAAAATATTTAATAAAAAAAATCTTTTCATCTTTATCACCTACCTCCCCCACCAGCTGTTTTTCATATTTATTGTATTATAAATTAAATAAATTAGTCAATATATTAATATCTTTTTCTTACTTTATATATTATTTCTGTAGATTTTTGTGCTTCAACTTCTATTTCAAATTCAATTGTGTTATTGTTTATTTTTTTATAATTGTGACTGCTTTCTCTGATTTCCCAATAAACAGAATTAATTTTTTCTATAACTTTTATTTTTATTTTATTATTTTTATAATTTTTAAATAATATACTGTATTTTTCTTCCCAAACATTATTAGAAATCTTTTCTGTAAAAAGATGTTTTCTATCTACTTTTACATCAAAAATTTTACCTGTTTTTAATTCTATTTTTTCCTTTTCAGGTGTATCTTTTACCATATCCTTTCCAATAAAATGAAGTTCACCATTTTTTTCAATAAATAAAGATGCTTCACCTGCAGGCAAAGGCATACCCAGGTTGTCTTCTTTTATATTGGTAATTATAAACTTTGCTCTCACGCCTTCACTGTCAAAAGAAGAATCATAAAAATATTCTTTGAAAAAGTTTATTTTGCTGTTTTTTAAAATATACACTGTTATGTTTTGTCTTGCATCTATGTCGTAAATTCCTTTTATACTGTATTCGTAAAAATCTGAAAGTTTTTGTTGCGATATATTTTGTCCTTCGTCAGTTGTTGATATTTCAGCAGCTTTTAATAAAAATCTGTTGTAATTTTGCGGCATTGTTTCTGTATTAACATCTCCAGAAACGACATATATTTTGCTGTTTTTATAACTTTTTCCGCCATTGTTCTGTATATTTACATTTAAATCCATTTTTAATTCATTTTCATCTTCGTTAAAAATAAAATTATAGGCAGAAGACCATGACAATGAACTTGTAAAATAATTAAATTTTATAAAAGATGCCATTTGTTCATCTGAATCAAAATTAATTATCAAATTGCCCGGCGTTAATATTGAAAAATCTTTTACCGGATATTCTAGATAAGTAATTTTTTCTCTGTTAATTCTGAAAATTGAATTATCTGTTTTCAAAACAAGTTCATTTATATTTGATATAACTTCTCCTTCTAAAATTTTGGAATCAATAAAAACTTTTATTTTTTTTCCTATTATTTCTTCAGGTGCATAAGTTTCAATATATTTATATGAAAGATTTTTAATTTCATCCCTTTCCAATTTAATAAAAATTGTATTTTTAATTATTCCTACATCATTATTAAAAAAATATACTGTGTTACTACCTTTTTTTATATCTATTTTTTTCTTTTCTGTAACAAAACCTTTTGATTTATAAATAATTATAAAATTTTCAATTCCATTTGAAAATAATATAGAAGATAATAAAAACATTATAATTATAAAAATGTATTTTTTCATTTTTCTTTGCTCCCTTTAAGCATTATAATAAATAAGACAATAAAACCAAAAAGAATCAAGAAAGGAACGAGTAAATTTTTACCACCATACATATATTTAACTAATACAATCAGAGAAACAAGGATTATTAGTATCTGTATTATTAAACGACCTTTTGTACTGGTCCAAATTTTTCCAATTGATTGCAATCTATATACAATGGGTGGTAAAGATTTATTTTTTTCTATTTGAGTCATTCTATATTTAATTCTATTCCTTATATCTGATGATAAATTACTCTGAAGATTTGAAATGATTTTTTGTTTTTCAAGAACTTCCTGCCATAAATAAAGTTCTCTTTTACATATAGCACAGTTTTTTATATGTTCTTCTAACATATTTTTTTCTTTTATATCTGTTATATAATTTTGCACATAATCTTTTAATTTTTTTCTTACTATATTGCATTCCATTTTCAGTCAAGACCTTCCATTAAAATAATCATTTTTCTCACAGTTTTTTTATTTATATTATAACGTCTGATATATGACCTGTCTTTTTCTATTCTATGAACAAAATTTTTTAATAATTTTTTTGGTGGATTAAATCTATTTAAATAATATATAAATTCAGGCATATTTTTATATATAAAACTTAATGATAACTGTCTATTAAAATAATCTCCTTCTCCTTTTGCATTGCAGGGTAATTTATTGTGGACGATTTGTAGATTTTCTATTATTTTTTTTGCTTTTTCAAAATGCCATCTGACAATTGCATCCTGAATCTGCATTTTTTGTTTGCAGATATCACAGTCAAAGGGTTTCATTTTAATTTAGAGCATTTTTAGTTTATTTAAAATTTCTCTAATTCTTATTGCTTCAACAGATTTTCCTGTTTTTTCATAAATTTTTAAAAGTTTGTTATATTCTTCTATAAGATAATTTTTCATATTTTTCTTTGTATAAATTTCAACAAGATTTTCATGCAATGTAATATTTTCAGAATCAACGTTAGCTACTTTATTGGCCATTGCTATTGCTTCGTCCAGCATATTTTTTGATTTTAATAATAAAAAAGCTTTTAAATAATACTCAGCTGCCTTTTTATATTCGGTCATTTTTAAAAATACATCTCCAATTTGTTCCAGAAGTTCTTCACTTTCATTAATAATATTAGACTCAAGGGATAAAAGCATTGATTTTGATTTTTGATATTCACCCGTTTTAAAATAAATTTTACCAAGTAAAACTTTTTCTTCCTGTGTTAATTCATATTCGGATTCAAGCAATCTTTTTGCTTCATCAATTTTATTATCTTTAAAAAGAAAGTATGCATAAAATTGTTTTCCATAAGAAATGGATAAATCCATAGCGCGTTTTGCAATCTGTATTCCTGTTTGGATGTCATTTTGCTCAGCGATTGATATAAAAATATCTTTGAAAAGCTCTTCGGCTTTTTCTTTTTCTCCGTTTTTGATCATTTCTTCTGCTAGCATGGCAAGAGCTTCTGTATTTGTTTTATCAAGGTTAATAATTTTTTTTGCTATATTAATAGCTTCATTTATTTTCCCCATATCTTTATATAATCTCAATGCTTTTTCATAAGCTTCTATTGCATCTCCAATTAACATCTGTTTTTCGCATGCTTCAGCCAGACAAAGTAAAACATCAAGATTTTTACTGTCCAGTTTGTGAGCTTCTTTTAATGATGGTATTGCCCTTGAATAATCCCCTTTATAGAAAAAATCTTGTGCTTCAACTATTTTTACAATTTTTTCATACAGGGCTTTGCCTTCAAGATCAAATTTTCTTGGATTTAATTTTGCTATCTTTTTATACAGAAAACCTATTTTTGATAGATTTTCCTTTTGCTGGTAATCTTTTAAAACAATAAGATAATGTTCAAATGCTTTTCTATCTTGCTCAACTTTTGCGAGTGCATCGCCAATAGAATTATGAAGAGAAATATCATTGGGATCCATCTGTAATAATTTTTCATATTCTTTAATAACTTTATCCCATTCTCCTGCTTGTGCATATCTTGTAACTGTTTTTAATATATCTTTTTTGTTTTCTGTAGTCATAATTTATTATTTTACCATAAATTAAAGTGTTTTTTTATTCAAAATTTCAATAAAAATTTCTGTGATTTTTGGATCAAATTGTTTTCCTTTATTTGATCTCAATTCATATATTGCTTCATCCATAGAAAGAGCTTCTTTGTGTATTCTTTGCGTGGTCATAGCATCATAGGCATCAGTTATAGCTAAAATTCTTGCTTCTATAGAAATTTCTTCACCTTTTAAGCCCATTGGATATCCTAGACCATCATATCTTTCATGATGCTGTAGAATAATAGGTATAACATCTTGAAGTTGTTTAATATTTTTTAAAATTTTTGCACTATTTTCTGGATGTTTTTGAATTTTAATAAGTTCATCAGGCGATAGGATATCTTTTTTTGACAAAATATTTTGTTCAATTCCAATGTTTCCAACATCTTTTAATATAGAAGCAATTCTTAAATTTTCAATCTGTCTAGGCTTTAAATTTAATTTTTTAGCTATTTCTATAGAGTACTGAGCAACCCTTTTCGCATGACCAGGAGCGTATTTATCTTTTAAATCAAGAGCCATCATAAAAGCATTCATAACACCTTCATAATAATCATCCAGTTTTTCAGTCATATCATTAAAACTATTAGCTAACATTCTGAACTCATTTTGTACATTAATTTTTATTTTGTGTTTTAAATTACCTGAAGAAACAATTTCTATTCCTTTTATAAGTTCTGATAATGGAGCAG
This sequence comes from Candidatus Goldiibacteriota bacterium, assembly GCA_026414685.1. Taxonomy (GTDB): domain Bacteria; phylum Oederibacteriota; class PGYV01; order PGYV01; family DSYL01; genus DSYL01. Next base: position 1,381 of record JAOAIN010000117.1, on the reverse strand, counting down.
TTATTCTATTTGTTATATAAATTATAAAAAGAGTTGCAAAAAATATTAATACTATGGCAATAATACCACTTTTAAAATAAATATTCATGATTTCATTTTCTATTTTTGTTTTATCAAATCCAATATGAATATATCCCACATGGATTTTTTCATTTTTTGATTGTATTTCAATCGGGGTCACTATATTTTTAGTATCTACATACATACCATTTTTTGAAAAATAAACACTGTTATTACTGTTTATTATTTCAGGAAATATTGTTTTTAAATCTTTTCCAATATGAGCAATATTATGACATGAAAAAATTTTATAATTTTTATCTGTAATGTATAGATAGGTAATTTCAGGTGTTTCCATTATTTTTTTTATATACATAGAAAGAGACAATTCATCTTTTTTAAGAATTGATTCAGCAGATATACCAATAAGATAATTATTAATTAAACTTGATTTTTCTTCTAAATTACTATATAAAAGTTTTTTTGTATCTTTAACAATTAAAAATGTTGTTGCTATCATTGTTACTATTATTATCAGTATTACACTGATAATAAATTGAATTTTTATCTTCAAAAATCCCCTCCATTTATTTATTTTAAATAACTATTTTTAAGTATTTTTATAAATTTACCAAAAATATAAATTTTAAATAAGTTTATCATAATTTATACTATTGTCAATATAACAAAAAATAAATTTGAAACATTGTTTCTTATTATAAAATTTAATTGCATGAAAAATAAAAGCGCAGGGATATAGAGGGGTTTTTACGAGCAAAGGTAGGCTCAACCCTGCGCTAAATTTATTTATAGCAGAAAACAATTATTTTGTCAAGAATTTAAATTGATAGATATAATATTTATTTAAAAAAATAAATAATTATGCTGATCAAATGTTGTTTTTTTAATATTTTTGTTGAAGATTTAAATATATTTATATTATAGTTATTATTTGGATAATATCTTTTATTATTTTTATATATTAATGATTGAACTTGTTGTTATATTCAATATTATTTTTCAATAATTTTTTAAAATATTGTCTTACTTTTTTCCTGCCTTTTCTTTTAAAAAATCTTTTTGATCTAGTATGTGCATCATCTGGATGGGATGGTCTTTTGATATTGTATATTTTTCTAGGTGAAATATTAATTTTACTTCTCCTTTTTATTTAAATCATAAATCATTTTAAATCCCTTTAATGTAAAATTTTTATCCATAATCTGATTTTTATCAAGAGTTATTTTTATCAAATCTGCTTCACCACCAGTTAAAACAATTTTTGGATTATTAATTTTTAATTCGTTTTTTATCTGTTCTAAGATATATTTTATTGCTCCTTTAAATCCATTGGTTATACCGCTTATAATGCTAGTTTTTG
>JAOAIN010000110.1 GCA_026414685.1 Candidatus Goldiibacteriota bacterium | reverse complement strand
TAATATCAGGAAGCCATATCGCTTGAATTATATAAAATTTTTCAGCATCACCTAAATGGTTAACTTTAACATCCATCTGAGGAATTGTTTCTGCTAAAGAAAAAAGACAAAATATTAAAAGAAAAATATTTAAAAAAAATAATTTTTTCATTTTATTCTTTTCCCATTTTTATATTTTGCATAAGATTTATTTTCTTTTTTTTCATAAGTTTTTTCTATTTTTTTCTTGAATATTTCTGTGAAAGATGTTGTTTTTTTCCCTTTTATTGATTTTTGTGATTTTATTATGTTTTCTCCAGAAATTTTTACATCCATATTTTTATTTACAGGATTTATTTTTTCAATGCCATTTTCCATAAATGATAAACCTTATTTTTTATTAAAATATTCGTTTAATTTTTTCTTTATCAGTTTATAATCACTTTTTTTTCCTGTCCATATTTTAAATGATTCCATTCCCTGATAAATAAGCATGTCTATGCCATTTATTATTTTTGCGCCTTTTTTCTCTGCCTGTTTTAAAAATTCTGTCTTTGCCGGATTATAAATCAGGTCATACACAACAGTTCCTTTTTTTAAATTAGGAAGTTTATATATAATACTGTTATCATGCATTCCAACAGATGTTGTATTTATTATAAAATCAGAATTACTCAAAATTTTGTCTTTTTCTTCTGTTTTTGTGATATCATCATAAATAACATTTTTTAATTTTAATTTTTTTATTAAACTTTCAATCATAGGAATATCAATGTTATATATATAAAAAGAAGCGGGCTTCATGAGATTTATTGAATATGCAACTGCATGAGCAGCTCCACCGGCACCAAACATTACAACATTTTTATTTTTTAAATTTAATTTATATTCTTTAAGGGTTTTTAAAAATCCAAGATAATCGGTATTATAGCCGATTAATATTCCATTTTTATTTAAAATTGTATTGACTGCGCCTATAGTTTTTGCTGCTTTGTCTATTTTGTCTAATAACAGCATAACTGTTTGTTTGTGCGGTATGGTTACATTTAGTCCTTTAATATTTTCTTTTTTCATATTTTTGATAAAGACAGGTAGGTCTTCTGGTTTTATTTCAAATATCTTGTATTCCCAATTCATTTTGTATTTATGAAATATAGAATTATGCATTAGTGGAGATAATGTGTGTGATAATGGATAACCTATTATACCAGTTATTATTTTTTCTTTCATTATTCCTCCTTTGGTTTTTTTGTTATAAATTAATAATATAAAATTTATATATTCCCAACCACTTCTATATTATCAATTATTATTGTAGGGCTACCATAATTACCATAAAATTTCAGGTCATTACCTATAAATATAATCTTGTCTATGAGATTTTTCAAATTTCCTGTAATTAATGATTCCTTAATTGAAAAAGTTATTTCTCCTTTTTCTATCATCCAACCGTTAAAAGCAAGCGAAAAATTTCCAGATGTAGTATCCACCATATGCAAGCCCATGAGTGAATTAATATGAATGACAGTAAAATTTTTTATTATATTTTCT
>JAOAIN010000102.1 GCA_026414685.1 Candidatus Goldiibacteriota bacterium | reverse complement strand
CCATTAAAAAAACCATTATAATCCCTGAAACAAGCCCCATTAACTGTGACCTTACAATCAAATCCACAAGTTCTTTTATTATCATCGCAAAACCTGTTAATTCTATTTTTTTAATTTTAGGTTTTTCATCTTTTATATATTTTTCAAATTTAGAAGCTATTTCTCTAATTTGCTTTGTATCCAAGTTTTCCATCCTTGCAATAATTCTTCCATGTTCATAATTTGTATCAACAAATTTATTAAAATCCTCTGGACTTGAAGACATGGAATATAAAAGTAATAATTGTGATACTTGCTCTTTTTTATCCGGGATTTTATTAAATTTATCTCCATTTATTGTTTTATTTATCCTTTTTATCATTGTTGCAAGCGAGAGTGTATGAGTAATTCTTTCATCTTTTTCCAGGAATAACTGCATTTTATCTATTTCTTTTAACACATCAGGATTTTTCATATCATCAGTTATCATCACGCTTAAATTCACAGAACCGCCCATATTCTCATTTATAACTTTTTCTGAAATTCTTATAGGCGATGATTTTTTGAAAAAAGTAATAGGGTTCATTTCTATGTGTAGACGTGGAAGCGATAAAGAAAAAATAACAAAAATGGCAAGACCAGTTAATATCACTATAATCCTTTGACCTTTAACAACATTAACAATCCAATCAAGAAATCTATCAAGTTTCTCTCCAAGTGGCCCTGCAATTTTACTTTTTTTCATATCTTCCTGTTTATGTGTAAGATAAAGAACTGATGGTATAAAAAGCAATGACAGAACAAGCTCAAAAAATATACCAATGGATGCAAAAATTCCAAAACTCCAGAAAGCAGAAAGGGGCGCAGTTAAAAGTGTCATAAAACCAGCGATAGTTGTGAGCGCTGCAAGAAATACAGGGATGCCAACATCACGAAGAGTTGCAATTATTGCTTTTTCCTTATCGTTTGTTTTTTCCATCTCTTCATAAAATCTTGCTATAACATGAATGCCATAAGCAGTTCCAATTGCAAGAAGTAATATTGGTAAAATATTATTAAGCATAGTAATTTTTAAACCAGTATACCCCATAATACCTAAAGTAGACCCAGCAGAAAGGCCAACTACAGCCAAAGGTAAAATCGTTCCTTGTTTTGTTCCAAGACTTAATCTCAATATTAAAACAATAATCAATAAAACAAAAACTATTAATTTAAGTAAATCCCATATAATATTGTTTGCCACTTCTGCCCTTATTGCAGGATTGCCTGCCATGCATATTTCTTCTGGTCCTTTATATTGTTCTGTTATTTTTTTTATCTCTTTATAAATTTTATTTTCATTTCCAGATGGTGACACTGAAACCATGATGGCGGTCCATTTACCATCTTTTGATACAATCTGCCCTGAATAAACATCATCTGATAATATTTCTTTTTTTAATTTTTCTATTTCTTTTTCTGTTTCTGGAACTTCAGGCATATAATCAAAAACTTCAAGACCCCAATCTCTCACTTTCATATTTTTTATCGTGGATAAGCTCATCACATCATCCACACCTTTAACTGATTCAAATTTACCTGTTAATTCTTTTATTTTTGCAAGGGTTCTTTTATTAAAAATATCCTGCTGTTTGTTTCCAATTGCAATTATTAACATTTCAGCCCCACCAAACATTTCTTCCATCCTGTCATTTATCTTTACTACATCTATGTCATGCGGTAACATACTCTTAAGATTGGCATCTATTTTAATCCTAAAAATACCCATCACAAGAGAAAGTGCAATTAAAACACAAATCGGGACAATCTTTTTAGCATTTTTTATTATGAACAATCCGAGTTTTTCCATTTTTACTCCTTTTTATTTAGTATGCCGTTTAAAGTAAGTTCTAAAACAAATTTTTTTCTTTCATTAACCATCTTTTCAAATATTAATTTTTCTATGCCGAATCCACATGCGACATCTTTTAAAATCTCCTTTCCAACATAAATAGGGGCAATCTGGCTGATAATACTTATTATCAACTGGAATATATTGCATTTTTTTATCTCACCGCTTTTTATTTTCTTTTTAAAGTAATTATAAATTTTACCGTTTACTGGATTAAAAGGAATTCTATTTAATTTTTTAATTAAAATCTTCCTTATTTCTTTTCCACCTCTTATGACTTCATAAACAAGCATTCTTGCATAGTCCCTATTATTTTTAAAAATATCTATGTAAACATCCAATAATTCTTCAATCTTTTCCTGAATGTTTTTTTCATCATTCTCTATTTTATTTATCTTACTAAGTATAATTTCAGTAACTTCATCCAATACATGTTCATATAATTTTTGTTTTGATGAAAAATAATAATGAAGAAGTGCTTTGTTTACACCTGCTGTTTTTGCAATTCTATGCATTCTAGCACCAAAAAAGCCATATTCTATAAATTCGTCAATAGCCGCTTTTAGTATTTTTTCTTTTGAATTTTGCACTACTTTTTGTTTAGACATATTAATCTCCATTTTTAACTAACCGGTTAATTAAATTATACAATATACTTTTTAAATGTCAAGATATTATTAAATTAATTACTGCTTTATTTTTTTATAAAAAATTTGATACCAAATTAATATTTCTAATCCTTTTTCTTGGGTATTACATAGTTGTAAAATAATGCTGCTATTCTGGGGGTGTATTTGGGGTTGGAAAGTAATTTTTTTACAGCGATCATAAAATCTGCCATTATTTTTTCTCTTGTAACCAAGGAGTGCTCTTCTTCTATTATGTTGAGCCTTTCTTCAAATATCAATTTTAAAATAGAGAGCAATTTTTGTGCTCTTAAATTTTCATCAAAAGAAATATTATTTGCAAGTGTAATTAATTTATTCTTATCAAAAGTGCCATCTTTTCTATATTCACCATCAGTATCTAGAAGTGCTTTTTTTATAAAATCTGGTGCCTTTCTTGAAGCATTTAATAATGATTTTATAGAGATTTTTATTGCATCATCTTTAGGCCTTCCTGTCCTTAGTAAAAAATAATGAGAAATAATAAGTAAACTTTCTTCAAGTAGTGTTGCAAGCATCATTTTTTCTGTATGCTCCAATTTTATTTCTGTTGGCTTTTCAACTGGATAAGATATTTCTTTCACTACCTCTGCTTTTGCCATGGTTTCTTCTTTCTTTTCATCTGGCTGCTTGATTTCTTTTTTAATCTGTTCTTTTGTTTTTTCTTCTTTTACTATTATTTGTTCTTGTTTTTTTGTTGCAATTTCTTCTCTTTCCTGTTTTATTTTTTCAATTATTGTATTTAATTTATCTTTCTCTTTTTCAAGATTTGAAATTTTTTGTTTTAATTCTTCTATTTCTTCTGATTTTTGTTTTTCCAGCGACTTTTTTATCACTTCAAAATTTTTTTCAAGTTCTTCTGTTTTCTTTTTTAAAATCTCTTCATATTCTTCTCTTATCTTTTTAAACTTGTATTCATATTCATCTATTTTTTTATTTAATTTTTCTTCATATTCATCACTTTTCTTTCTCAATTTTTCATCATATTCATCACTTTTCTTATCCAACTTTTGTTCATATTCTTTTCTTATTGTTTCTCTTACTTCTGCTTTAATATTTTCATAATTTTTCTGCATTTCTTCCTCATATTTCAACTTTGCCTGCTGCTCTATTTGTTTTCTTGCCATTTCAAGTTTGATTGCATATTCAGATTCGAATTTTTGTAAAAGTTCTTTTTCTGTTTTTTCCCTTACTTCTTCTGTTTTTTTCTTTATTTCTTCCTGCAATTTTATTTCAGCTGCTATTTCCAATTGTTTTTTTATCTCTTCAATTTTCAAATTTACCTGTTGTTCTATACGTAACTGTGCTTGGGATTCTATTTTTTTACGTTCTTCTTCTACTCGTGTATTTATTTCACTTTCTATCCGTTCCTGTGCTTCCTGCTGTATTTTCAACCGTACTATTTCAATCTGCTTTTTTGCATCTTCTTCCAATTTTTTTCTTAATTCTATTTCCTGAATTCTTTTGGCTTCTTCAAACTTACTTGATATTTCTTGCTCCATTATTGCCATTATTTCTTTTTCCTGTTGCTTTTTTGCCTCTTCCACTCTCTGTCTTAATTCTGCTTCAAATTTTTGCCTTAATTCTTTTTCAATTTTATCTCTTAATTCATTCTCTAATTTTTGTCTGGTCTCTTCTTCTATCTGTTTTTTTAATGCGGCAACATTTATGCCATGCTGCAATCTAGTTGTAGAATATGTACCTTTAATATTATGTTTATCATCGTTATCCCATAATAAACGACTGGCTTCACTTATTAGCTTTTCTTCATGTTTTGTAAGTTTATGTTTTAAGTGCGCTTCAAGTTCTGCTTTTGCCTTTTCTTCCAACTCTTTTTCCATTTTGGCTTGAAGACGTCTGCGTTCTTCTTCATACTCACGTAAAAGATTTTCTTCTTCTTCTGTTAAAATTCTTTTTCTATGTTGCTTTTCAGTCATAACATCTCCAATAAAATTTAGTTAAACATTTTAATAATTTATTAAAAATTTTTAAATAAATTAAAACACTTTTTCCCTATTTTTTATATTAATTATATCATAATTTAAAGTAAAAAATAAAGTATATTTTTGTAAAAGATTTGAAAAGATATAGTTAAAAATTATATGGATATTTAATA
>JAOAIN010000054.1 GCA_026414685.1 Candidatus Goldiibacteriota bacterium | reverse complement strand
GCATGAAAAATATCCAGATGCGATAATTTTTATCAATGGTAGTTATTATGACGAAAACAGGAGGCCAACCACAGCAATATGGCAGGATGGCAAATGTATAAATAGAAAAAAAGGTATATTGAATAAAGGCGCTTTATTTTCGTATACTGTCGCAGACAATGATAAAGGAACTATGGATTTAATTTATCTGGGCGAGCAACCAGTAGACGTGACCATGGTAAATTATTATAGTGCAATTCAGTCCATGCCAACATTAATTGTAAATGGACGTATAACAGTAAAAAAAAGTGATTGGAAAGCAAATAGAACTGTTATTGCAAAGGATAAAAATGAATATATTTATATCATAGTAAGTGAAGGAAGTTTGAATTACAAATCATTCAGTCTTTATGATATGGCTGATTGGATAATCAAAAATATACCCAATATAATTATTGCTGTAAATCTTGACGGTGGATATGAATCACAGTTGAGTATAAACACAGAAAAATTAAAATACGCAACACTTGGTCAATGGGAAACAAATGATACAGGAGATATTTCAAAACCTGGCATAAAAATCAAAATTCCAGTTGCGATTGGATTTTTTAAAAAGATGTTTGCAAAAGATGTTCGCTAAACATATTCTATGAATATGTTTGTCAATAATGTTTGTTGAATATGTCTTTACATTTTTGGCGAACATTTGCAACGAACATTATTTGCGTACATCATTAGCGAACAATAAAATATGACTATTTTTTAATTATTAAGATTAATGACAAATTTTCGGAATTACAGTATAATATGATTTAATTAATTTCTAACTTTTTCGGTGATTTAAATTGATAAATTATTCTTCTGACATTTATAAAAAATTTTTAAATTCAAAGTTATCCAGACAATGGCAAAAGATAAGTATAAAACGTCGTGCCGGTGTTTTAGCTCCGCTTTTTTGCATTTATTCAGAAGATTCAGTTGGTATTGGTGAAATACCTGATATATGTTTTTTGGTTGAATGGTGTAAAAAGACAGGGCTTACTTTTATTCAATTGTTGCCTTTAAATGATACTGGTTTTAATTTTACTCCCTATGATTGCCAGACAACTTTTGGTCTGGATCCTATGTATTTATCACTAGAAAAAATAGAAGGGGTTGAAATAGCTGATTTTATTTCTGAAATACAAAATTTAAAAATGAAATTTTCTTTCCCTAAAAAAAATATTGATTATGAAATAAAAAGAGAAAAATTAAAAATTTTATGGAAAATGTATCAGTCGGTAAAAGATATGCCAATCCAGTTAGAAGGATATGAAGAAAAAAATAAATACTGGTTGAGGGACTATGCTTTATATAAAGTTTTAAAAGAAAAATTTGATGAAAAATCATGGGAGGATTGGGAAGATAAATATAAATATAGAGATTCAAATGCCCTTAATGAATTTTACAATAAAGAAAAACAAAATATAAATTTTTATATATGGCTTCAGTGGCAACTTTATCTGCAGATGATAGTTGCTAAGGAATTTGCTGAGATGAACGGCGTCCTTATAATGGGCGATTTACCCTTTTTAGTTTCAAGGGACTCTGCTGATGTTTGGGCTCATCAGAATTATTTTAAATTAAATCTTGTATCTGGTGCTCCGCCTGATATGTATTTTGCAAAAGGCCAGCGCTGGGGTATGCCACCTTATAACTGGAAAGTAATAGAAGAAAATAATTTTGATTATATAAAACAAAAAATAAAATATGCGGAGAATTTTTATCATATGTATCGCATAGACCATTTTGTAGGACTTTTTAGAATCTGGACAATTGATATAAATGAACCAAAAGAAACTTACGGATTAAATGGTAGATTTGATCCGGCTGATGAAAAAAAGTGGAAAGAACACGGAGAAAAAATTTTAATCAATATGACACAAGATGTTGATATGCTGCCTTGTGCGGAAGATTTAGGAGTTGTTCCTAAATGTTCTTATGAAGTTCTTGAAGAATTTTCTATACCTGGCATAGATGTGCAAAGGTGGAAAAGGGATTGGGGAAAAACCTACGATTTCATTGAACCACAGGAATACAGAGTTAACTCAATAGCAACGATTTCCACCCATGACATGTCACCTTTTGTATTATGGTGGCGGGAAGAAGTAGGGACAGTAGATAGATATTTAGTTAAAAAATGGTGTGAAGAATATAATTTTAATTACGATTTTATTGTGGATAGTTTATTTGCAGTCACAAAATCAACAGAAAAAAGATTGCGATGGAAAAAAAGAATAGATAGCCCTGAAAAGGTCCTTGAAATACTTAATATGCCCAGAGATAAAGCATGGATGTTTTATGATGCCTATCTTGAGTCATATACTGAGAGAGAAAAATTTTGGAAATATTTAAAGTTCATAGGAGAACCACCAGAGGATATAACCAAACAGCTAATTTATCAGGCGCTACTATTATGTTCTGCTGCAAGATCAATTTTCTGTGTTCATTTGATTCAGGACTTGTTATCTCTTGGCGGTTATTATAATATTAATAAAGATGAAAACATACGTATAAATGTTCCTGGCACAGTTTCAAAGAAAAATTGGACTGCTGTTTTGCCTTTA